>NZ_SMKJ01000005.1:0-49107 GCF_004348615.1 Micromonospora sp. KC207 | reverse complement strand
GACTGGACCACCGTGCCCATCGGCATCCGCGACCACAAAGGCCGCCACGACGACAACGGCACCTGGCACGCCGACACCCGCGCCGTCGACCGACTCATCGGCACCTGGAACCCCACCACCGGCCACCGCATCAACAGCGCCGGATTCCACCACCTCGCCGAACTCGACCCCCACGCACCCAACCCACTACCACCCACCGTCAACGGCCCAAACGGACTACACATCGACTACATCCTCGGCAACCAAGCCCTCCTCAACACCACCACCGTCACGCCCGGCTCCTACCGCATACACACCCCACCCAGCGCCGACCCCACCTCCTGGCCATCAGACCACCGCCGCATCAGCTGCACCCTGCACATTCATCGGCCCGTATGAGCGCGCATCACCGCACCGGGGGGAGGTGTGACAAGGGCTGGTTCCTGTACAACGTCACCTGCGTCCGACCGTCGCCAGTGTCGTCTATCTGACGACCGGGCAACGCACTAGCCGTCCGTTGCGCTGCAGGGGAGCCGAGGAGTATGGGCCTGGCTCCGGTAGCATGATCATCCGAATAGCAATGGCGGCAACACGCGGCCAAGGAATGTGTCCTTCGTAACGCGCATCCGTCGCGCGACGGCCTCGTTGGAGATGGAGGTTGTTTGTTCCCCCTCAACACGGAGTTGTCCAGTGCGTTTTCCCTCCCCGACCGCGTCACCGCACCCCCTGTCCGTATACAGGGCTCTCGAGTACCTTCACCTGCGAGGTTTCACCTTTGAAGTGACATCGAAGTCCTGGGATGTAATTTGTCCATGTAAAAGGCACTCCCGCCAAGCTCATTACCGACCTTCTGACCCTGAGCGCTATGCGCAGGAGTTGCTCGCGTGGGCCCGGAGGCTACGTTGCTGGCGGCACGATGAAAGGATCGAGGCGCCGCAATGCGGGTTCGCATCACCTGGCATGTCACCACCCACGGCCGAGGCGAAAAGCGAATACCCGCAGAAGTGCTGCGCCAAGAAGCCAGACGTCTCATGGAGGCGCTCATCGCCGGCGAGGAAGCCGGAGGCATCGCGAACGTCGCCGTCGAAACCGATGCGGAGGAGCCCTCGATCACTGCGGAGGCGATCCTGCCCGGCGACGACACCCGCGCCGCCGCTGATCATCTGAGATCACTCAGTTCGAGAGTCCTCGACCACCCACGAAGTACCAACAACTTCCCCGAGTGGACTCTAGAGTTCAGCGAGAAGAGTTGCCTGACGGAAGCAGGCGAGTAGGCCCGAAGGGGGCCTGCCGCACCCCATGCGGCGAAGGTAAACTGGAGACGTCCCCTGGCAGATGGAATACCGCCTCCACCAAGTCCGACCGCCATGGGCTAGGCGCGGTTTCGTGCAGCCTGCCGCCCATCACCTGACGGCGACAGCACCAGCGGCACTGTGAAACATAGTGGCGTCAGCAGCGCCGACCGCTCAAGGCCTCCGCGCACAGTTGGCTGCGGAGCCCACAGCATCTACCCTTGCTGCGGAGTTGGATACCTATGTGAGGGTGTTCCTGCAAACTACTCCGGCGAGAAGGGAAGCCTTACGGCTTCCCTTCTCCGTTTCCCCGTGGCGCCTACGAAACGGATGGATTCCCCTGGGCCCAGGCCACGATGGTGGGTCGTTGGCCTGAGGTGACGTACTCGATGACGGCGTTGCGGGCGGTTGCGGTGTTTACCCGGGCGAGGCCGGCGGGGATATCCCGCAGACCGGTGTCGGGGGACTCGTACACCGTGATCGGCCTGTCGGCATCGAGGTCGGTGGCGTAGCTGCCGTCGGGGAGCCACCGCAGCGCGGCCCGGTCGGCGTCTACGTCGATGTCGATGCGCAACACCGGCCCGTTGGCGGTGCCGATGGTGAGTGTCTGCCCGCATTCTCCGTGGGGCATGATCGCCGTGACCTGTTCGTCGAAGCGGCGTCCCGCCTCGTCCGGGCTGGTCAGGTCGTAGGGGTGCCCGTGGTAGTCGCGTAGCAGCGGGGTCATCGGCTGATCCTTTCTCCGGTGCCGGTGTAGACACGGTGCCACCAGGTGGTGCCGCCGTCGCGGGTGACCCACACCCGTAGGCGGCTTCCCGCGGGCAGGATGGCCGGCAGGATCTTGTCACACGTCCAGGGGTAGGCCTGGTCTCGGTCGTTGGTGCCGCAGACGGTGTTGTCGATGGCGAGGTCCGCCTCGCCGCCGCCAACGCGGCGCAGGTGCGCGGCGGCCTTCGACTCGACGTGGTCGTAGAAGGTGACCGGGGGTCCACGTAGCGGGTCGTGGACGAGGTCAGCGGCCAGGGACCGGTCGCCTCCTCCGGACGTGACGGGCATGCCGTCGAGGATTCCTTGGGTGGGACGGGTGCTGCCCGCCGGCCGAGGAGGCAGAGAGCCAGCGGTGGCACGGACGATGTCGGGTAGTGCGCCAGGATTGACCTGTCGCCAGGCCGGGCCGACTGGTCCTGGGAAGGTGTCCGGCCCGCCATCAGCCGCCGGTCCCTGACTGGAGGCGGCCCCCGTGGGGTGCACGGGCGGCACGGGCTGGGCGGCGGGCACGTCGTTGCCGCCCGTGGCTGGGGCGTCGAGTGCACCGACGTGGCGGGTGTGCGTCAGTGCTGCGTTGACGGCCTGACGGGTGGCCTCCCCACGGGTGCGAAGGATGTGGAGAAGGTCGTTCACCCTCTGCAGGCCCGCCAGCGTCGGGCCGGGCTGTCCTCCCCGCAAGGTGCCCGCAATGTACTGCCGCGCTTGCCCGATCTGCGCCGCCGACGCGGCGATGCCGCTGTCGACACCAGTGAGGGCCGCGGCCACCGGGGCCAGCACGGCGGTGACGTCGTGCGGGGAGGACTGCTGCGGCACCGCCGCGACCGCACGCGTCGTCTCGCCGAGGACACCGCCGATCGAGGTCAGCTGCGCCCGGACCTGCCCGAGAATGCCGCGTACCGGAGTGAGCCCTGCCGCGACCGCCGTGAAGCCGGCGGCCGCGGCCCGGACGCTGGTCTGCTCCACAGCGTCGTCCACCGCCCGCACGTGCTGCTCAGTGCTGGCGATACCGACGGCCATCGCCTTCAGGTCACCGAGGATGCCGTCGATCAGCGACATCACCCGTCCTCACCTGGCGGCCCCCGCGCCCCACGACTCCGGTTATCGATCGGCGTGAAGGCAAGACAACGCCAGACCAAGCGGACGACCCTGGCATCGTGTCGCCACGGCCGGGGCGCTGCAGGCGCCGCGTCGGCGAGTCACGCAGCAGCGTCGTCGCGGGGGATAAGCTCGGCGGCGGCATCGGCACGGCCCCGCTCATGATCGAGGATGACCGAGGTGTAGGTGTCGGAGGTCAGCCCGATAGTGGAGTGACCGAGCACTTCCTGGATCTCTTTCATGTCGGCGCCGCCGTGGCGTAGGTAGGTCGCCGCGCAGTGGCGAAGGTCGTGCAGCCGCACGGGCGGCAGCCCGGCCTTGGCGACGAGGTGGTCGAACCGGTCGCTGATGGTCTGCGGATGCCACGGCTGACCGTCCGGGCGGACGAAGAACAATCCGCTGTCGGGCCAGGTGCCGTCGCTGACGCTCTGCCAGCGGCGGCGCATGTCGAGGTACGCCCTCAGGGCGGCGATGGTCTTCGGGCCGAGGGGAACGACCCGGTCCCCGGCGTCGCTCTTGACGTGGCGGGTGATCGGCTTGTAGCCGACGGTCGTGATCTGCTGCACGACGGTGAGGTAACCGGCGTCGAGGTCGACGTCGTGGTCGCGCAGCCCGCACGCCTCACCACGTCGCAGGCCACGGTGCAGGATCAACAGGAACATGGCGTAGAGGACGATGTCGTGGCCCTCGGTGTAGTCGAGGAACCGTCCAGCCTGCGCGGGCATCCACACCATCACCGGGCTCGGGCGTTTCCCCGTGGCCTGCCAGTGCTCGACCGCCTTCGCGGTCCACACCCGCGCCTTGGGTCGGCGGGCGGTGGGTAGTTCGATGCCGAGGGCGGGGTTGGCGGGGATCAGCTTCGCGCGGACGACCGCGTCGTTGAGGGCCTTGCGCAGGGTGGCGTAGAGACGTTGGGTGCTGGAGGCCCCCATCGGTCGCACACCCTTGACCTTGGCCCGCACGTCGGGGTCGGCGCTGGCGCGGGCCGCGCGGATCTCGTCCTGCTGCCGGCCGATGGCCGTGAACATGGCCTCCAGATGTCCGGTGCGCAGGCTCTGGATCGGGACCTGCCCCAGGTGGGGGATCAGATACAGACGGATGTGGTCGGCGTAGCCGCGCACCGTCTTCTCCGCCAGCCCTCGCCGCCCGTCCAGCCAAACGGTGAGGTACTCGCCGGTGGTGGTGGGCACAGCGGCGGGCACCCCGGCGCGGATGCGGGCGGCAACCGCGTCCCGATCCGGCAGCGGGCTACCCGGCCGGCAGACGTGCAGCAGGTCCCCGACCTGCACGGCGAGGTCGTGGTCACCGTCGGCGAGGTCGAGCAGCGCGCGTGCGTGGCGCAGCTCCGCGCTGGCGCTGTCGCGGCTGTCGAAGCCGGAACGGCGTAGTTGCCGGCGGGGCTGGGTGGCCCGGATGGGCAACTCCAGTTGATAGCCCCACACCCCGTGGGTGGGGTGCCAGCCGCCGCCGGGGCGGCGCAGCTTCGGGCACCGGCTGCCGACTCTCTTGCCGGTGGCCGGGTCGGTGCAGGTGCAGCGTTTGGTGAGGGCCCCTTCGGGCCCGCGGGCGCGAGTCACGGTTCCTTCTTTCGGTCACCACCGCTGTGCGGCGGGTCGATGCTGCTGATTTCCTGGTGGTGATCGACGCTTCGCATACCGCCCGGGGTCAAGTCGTCAGGGCAGACAGTGAGGCCGAGGACGGTGAGGATCCCGGCGACGGGCACCTTGTAGCGAGCGCCGACCCGGATAATCGGCACCGGGAACCCGCCGGTGCGGGCGAGGTCGTAGGACAGAGCACGTCCCAGGCCGAACACGCGGCCGGCGGTGGGCAGGTCGGTGATCGCGCCGAGCGCGCGGATCCGCTCCTCGGTCCACACCTCACCGCTGCGGTCGCTGGCGTTGGTCGTCTCGTGGTCATCGATGTTGCGGCTGGTCACAGTGGACTCCGAATGGATGTCGAAAGGGGCAGTCAGAAGAGGAAGCAGCCATCGAGATAGCGGACGTGTCCGCCCGCGTGGTCTTGCGCATCGGTGGGTTGGGTCCCAGACGACGTTGCGCAGCCGGCTCTCACGCCTGTGTCTGCCAGCGGTGTGGGCACAGCAGCAGCCGAAGAGCTGTGGCCGCCTGCTGGGCGACGACGCCGTTGCCGAGGATCCGCAGCGCGGCGGTGCGCGGCAGCCCCAGCATCGGGTCGGTGACCCACCCCTGGTCGAGACCCATGAGCCACTCCACGAACGGTGGGGCCAGGACCGGTTTGCCGTGCCGGCCCGGCTGGGTCGGCTCCGGCGCCGGGCGGCCGAGGATGAGTTCCCACCGTGCCACCGCGGCGGCGTAGGCACCCCACCGGTCGGCGTCGGGCTGGCCGAGCCCAGCGACGGTGGTGCGTAGGTCGCTCCCGCCGTCGCCATGCCTGCCGGGTCCGCGTGCGTCGGAGGCCCGCGGGGTGGGCAGGGGCCGGGCTGGCACCCGCACGGCGGCTGAGGGGAGGGTGAGGTCGCCGTGTGAGCCGCGCTGCCCGGGGCAGCCTTTGATGCCGTCGGTGGCCCTCGGGGTGGGCAGGAGCACCTGTGACAGCGGCGGCCGGAAACCGGCACCGGCTCGCCGCCCCGGGGTGCCGGTGTCACTGGCCCTCGGCGTCGGCAAGAGCCGCGCCGCGCCGACCTGCGCCGACGCAGCGTGCCTACTGGCGGCGGCGACCGAGGAAGGGCTGTCGGCGTCGGCCGGTGGTGGCGGGGTGGCGATACCCGCCGGGCTCGGCCGGCAGGCCGTCCCGACCGACAGGGACGTGTTCGACCCGGAGGCCACCGCGGCCGGGGTGGGCAGCACGCCGTGGCGGGTGCCGCCTGGTTCGATCAGGTCCGGCAGGCCGTGCTGGTGGCCGGGTCCTTTGCCGTCACGGGCGCAGGGTGTCGGTAACGTCCGCACCTCCTCCCGCCCGGCTGGGTGTGGCCACCTTCTTATCTGGACAGTTGAGGTGCCACTGATTCTGTGGACGGCTCGTTGAACCCCTACGTTGTCCAGCGTGCGTGTGACGAAGGTTGTTGATGCCCAGGTCGGGCAGCCGACTGTGGAGTTGGTCGACGATGCCGGCGTGCCCGTTGCCGATGTGGCCGGGTTCCTCCGCTTGTTGACGGTGCGGGACTATTCGCCGAACACGGTCCGTGCCTATGCGCATGACTTGCAGAAGCTGTTCCAGTTTCTGCACGAGCGTGGCTTGACGGTCGAGGAGTTCAGGCCCGCGCTGGCGGTGAGTTTCATCGAGTGGTTGCGAACCCGTTCGTCGCGCCGTAAGGCCCAGAGGCTGGACCTCGCGTTGACCGCCGGGAACGGCCGGTTGCTGGCGGCCAAGACCTGTAACCGTGTGCTGGCTGCGGTGTCGTCGTTCTTCGAGTACCTGATCAGCATCGAACGCTACGGCGGTTCCGATAACCCGATCGTGACGATCCCCGACCAGGCAGCGGCTCGGGTTCCGGGCCGCCCCCGGCCGCCGTTGGTGACGTCGCGTCCGCAGCGGCCGGTGCGTCGGGCCTTGCGGATCAAGACGGTGGAGTCGCTGCCACGACCGATGTCCGACGACACCTATGTCGCCTTGCTGGGCGTGCTGCGCACCCGGCGGGACCGCGCGTTGCTGGAGATGATGTGGGAGGGCGGCCTGCGGCCGGGAGAGGTCCTCGGCCTGCGGTTGGAGGACATCTCCTACGGACGTCGGCGAATCGTGGTGCGCCACCGGACTGATCATCCGGCAGGGGTTCGGCAGAAATCCCGCCGGGACCGGACCGTCGACCTGCTGGAAAGCCGGGCCTTGCCGGCCGTCAGCGATTACGTCATGCACGAACGCCCCGCTGACGCAGACACCGGCTATGTGTTCCTCGTCGGCGGTCGCGGCCGACGACGATTGGAGCCGTTGAGCTACGACGGTCTGGTGCGCATGTTCGCCCGGGCCGCCCGGCGTGCTGGCGTCCGCGACGCCTGGCTGACACCGCATGCGCTGCGCCACACGCACGCGACCCGCATGTTCGAGGGCGGAATGCGGGATCTGACCCTGATAACCCGGCTCGGGCACGCCAGCCCCGACTCGACGAAGATCTACACCCGGGTCAGTGATCCCGATGTGGTCAAGGACTACCGGGCCGCGATCGGGGACACCGCACCGTGAGCGGAGCCGTTCTGCGCCTACCGGCGTCACCGCCACCGCGCCTGGTCGGTGGTCCACGCCATTGTCCGGCCGAGGAGTACGAGTCGTTCGTCGAGCACAGCGGCATCTACAGCCAGGATCGCAAGATCCGGCTACATCGCCGACATGTCCGCTTCCTGCGCCAGTTCCCCGAGCTTGATAGCTGGTTCGACCAGCCGCTGCGGCAGCGGCTCGGGTGGCGCAACAAGGACACCCAGACCCGGCGTCGCGGCCCCGGGGTTGACTTCGACGTCACCGCCGGCTGGATCAACTACAACGCCCGCGACTACCTGATCTACCTGGCCCTTACCGGCCGACTGGGTCTGGACTGGGGCTGGCTGCTCGGCATCGGTGTGATCAAACCGTGGTCGATCGCCGACCAGCTCGGCCTGCCACTGACCGCCCAGGTCGACCAGCTACGCGAGCAGGTGACCGCGCTGGGACACAACCCCGACAGCAGCACGTTCCGGGTGTCCTGGACCGTGATGCGATTGGTGCTGCACCGCGGCGACCCGGACCTGCACGCGGTCACCGCCGACGATGTCGAGGAATTGAGGGCGACGATCCGCACCCTTGACCAGGTCCCCGGCATCGACGAGGTCCTCAGCCCACGGCACCTCACGACGATCAAGAACGCGTGGGGCACCAACGTGTTCCGCACCGGGATCGCGCTGTTCCACGCCGGGATCACCGACCGGCTGCCACAACGCCTGGACCGTAAACCATTGCCGCCGCTGAGCCCGGAGCCGCGAATCGCCGCGGTGATGGACCGTTACCTGGTCGAACGAGCTCTCATCGTGCGGCCCGACTCCATGAGCTCGACCCGGGCCGCGATGCGACGCTTGGGCATCTGGCTGGCCCAGCAACGCCCGGCTGTGGAGAACCTGGCCGAACTGACTCGCGCCGACCTGCTGGACTTCATGACGTGGCTGGGCGGGCAGCGCAAAGTCAAGCACCCCGAGCAGCCGCTCAGCGACGTCTACCGCCGCAGCATTATCTCCGAAGTCACCGTGTTCTTCCGCTACGGAGCCCACGCCGAGTGGACCGACATGCCCGCTCGCCCGGTACTGACCCGAATGGACGTTCCACGGGCGGTCCAGCGCGTCCCACGGTTCATCCCGGCCCACCAACTTGAACCGCTGATGACCGCGATCCGCGCCGTCGAGTGCCCGCTGCAACGGTGTGCGCTGCTGGTCGCCCGGTGGAGCGGCGCACGCCGCGGAGAGATCCGCCGGCTGCACCTCGACTGCCTCGACACCTACCCCGACGGCACCCCGCGGCTGCGGCTCGCCGCCGGCAAATCGCTCAAAGAACGCACCGTGCCGATCCACCCCGAAGCTGCCGAAGCGATCCGCCGTCTCCATGAACTGCGCGCCGGACACCAGGACCGCGGCATCCACGACAGAGACACCGGCAAGACTGTGCGCTACCTGTTCCTCAACAACGGTCGGCTCGCCGATGTCGAATACCTGATCGCGGTGCCGCTCGGACGCATCTGCGACGAACTCGGCATCCTCAACGCCGAAGGCAAGCCCGCCATCCACGCCCACCGGTTCCGGCACACGCTGGGCACCCAACTAGCCGAGAAAGGCGCCCGCACCCAGACGATCGTGAAGATCCTCGGGCACCTCAGCGCGGGCATGTCCATGACCTACTCGCAGATCTCCGACCCGGTCGTGCTGGCCGACTACCAGGCCGTCCTGCAGCCTGGAGCGGCTATCGCCGGCCCTCTGGCGGACACTCTGCGCCGCGGCCAACTCGACCAGACCGCACTCGACTGGCTCCAGACCAACCTCTACAAGACCGAACTTGAACTCGGACGCTGCCTGCGCCTGCCTCAGGAAGGGCCGTGCGAATGTGACCTCTACCTGAGCTGCCCTAAGTTCGTCACCACACCTCAGTACATCCCCCGGCTAGAAGACCGGCTGCACACCGAAGAGCAACTCGCCGCCGACGCCACCGAACGTGGCTGGGCCCGAGAGATCGAACGACACCGCTGCATCGCGGACCGCATCCGCAGCCTGCTGCAGGAACTCAACACGTCTCGCCCGTGAGCGAGCTTCCCGTCCCTACCAACCCAACCAGGAGGAATCGACCGATGACGCGAACCGAGTCACCGCTGGAAGACCGCAACGCGCCCGGGTCACCCAGCAGGAACACAGACGACTGGTTGGTAGACGCCCGGACCTCCTACGACACGGTCGCCGACAGCTACGCCAACTTCGTACGCGACGCCCTCGCCACGGAGCCATACCTTCGTGCAAGTCTGGCGTTATTCGCTGAGCTGGTCCACGCCGCCGGCGACGGGCCGGTGGCGGACGTGGGCTGCGGGCCGGGACACGTCACCGCCCACCTGCACAAACTGGGCGTCGACGCCTTCGGCATCGACCTATCACCCGCGATGATCGACCTGGCTCGGCGCGACCACCCCGATCTGCGATTCGAAGTGGGCTCGATGACCGATTTGCAACTCGCCGACGCCTCGATTGCCGCCCTGCTTGCCTTCTGGTCATTGATCCACATACCCGATGACGCCGTCCCTTCGGTTTTGGGCCACTTCCACCGGGTGCTGCGTCCGGGCGGACCGCTGCTACTCGGCTTCCACGTGGGCGACGAGTCGAGGCTCAAGACACAGGGCTACGGCGGCCACCCCATGAATGTCTACGTTCACCGTCGCCAGCCCGACCGAGTCGCAGCGTGGCTACGCGACACCGGATTCACCATCAAGGCCCACCTGCTGATCGGCCCCGACACTGACGCTCCCGGGGCCATCCTCATCGCAGTCCGCCAGCCCTGACCACGCCGACAACCCGGTCGGACCGCAATGCTGGCGACGAATCAGCGGTGCTGTGATCTTCACTACTGCCGCCACTGTTTGTCCAGATAAAGCAGGAACAGTCGGTCCCGTCGGTGGGCGGCGCCGATGTCGGATGCGCGTAGGCATAGCCAGCTCGTGTCGTACCCGATCTCGGCCAGGTCGGCGTGGACGACGTCGAGGCCTCGCCGCAGGAGGGCGGCGACGTTCTCCACGAACAGCAGCCGCGGTCGTAGTACGCGAACGGCGCTGGCGACGTGGTTCCAGACGCTGGAGTGCACGCCGGTGATGCCGGCGCGTTTGCCGGCGTCACTGATGTCCTGGCAGGGGAACCCGGCGGTGAGGACATCGACGGGGGCGACGTGGGTCCAGTCGATGACGCTGATGTCGCCGAGGTTGGGGATGTCGGGCCAGTGGTGGGCCAGGACGGTGGCGGCGTGCCGGTCGGTCTCGGCGTACCAGGCGAGGCGGCCGCCGAGCACCACCTCGACGGCCAGGTCGAGCCCTCCGTAGCCGGTGCACACTGAGCCGACTCGCGGTGCGGCGTGTTCAACGTTCACGCCACCTCCCCACGCCCGGCGTCGACTGTCGCCAGCTCGTCGCCAGGGCATGTCCACGGCCCACAGCCAGGCGCGTCCGCCGGCCGGGGGCGGGGACGCAGCACCACTTCATCGAGCGGCACCCGCGCCCGGTGGAGGAAGAACTGCCCCCGCAACGGATGCCCGTCGGCGTTGGCCCGTGCGGACCCGTGACGGATGGCGCGGTCGAAGGCGACCGCCGCCGCCCACTCCGCCGGGCTGTTGCCCTTCAGGTCGGACCAGAAGCTGTCGTCGTGAAACGGGCAGCCCACACACGACGACTTCGGGGTGTCCCCGAGGCCCTGCTCGGCCAGGAACCGGAGACAGTCGGTCCGCCGCCACCCCAGGTCGAGCAGCGGATGGACGTTACGCATGTAGCCGACGTCGGAGTCCCGGGCCCGGCCGATCTCGTCCACGCTGATCCCGATCGCCATCTGTGCCCACACGCCGGCCGGCACCCGCGTCGGGTGTGGGTAGCCGAGCCGGCGCCGCACCTCCGCCTTGATGGGTTTGATCTTGTATTCGCCGGTGCACTGCCGGCGGGCCATGCCCCGCTCACCGTTGGGCCCCAGGGTGAACAGGGGCATGGACGCGAAGCGGTGCTTGGGGTCGAGGGCGTCGGCCCGGATGTCTCCGGTGCTGACCCGCACGACCTCGATGCCGGCACTGCGGGCGATGCCGGTCAGCCGGTCCAGGTGACGGTAGACCGCCGCCGGTTCCCAGGACGTGTCGGCGAAGATCGCCGCGTCGAACCCGGGGATCGTGTCCTGGGCGGCGAGCAGCAGGAGCGTGGTGCTCTGCACGCCCGCGCCCAGCGACAGGTATCGGTGGGTGGGTGCGCTCACGCGACTACCCCGGTCCCGCCGTCGGGCGGCAGTCGTTTGGTGAAGATCAGGACGTCTTCGTGGGCGATGAGGTGCATCGGCATCCCGGTGGCCCTGGCCTTGCGGACCTGTTGGAGTTGGAAGAACGACGGTCGGGCGACGAGGTGCCCGTCGCGGACGGCGGCGAGGAGCGCGACGCACCGTTCGATCGGGACGAGGCCGGCGCGTTGGCCGGCGGCGATGACGGCGCTGGGCAGGTCGACCAGCTCGCCGCGCTTGCGCCACGGCCGGGCGGTGACCACGACGACGCCGCCGGGGCGCAGCAGGGCGGCGCAGCCGGCCAGGATCCGGGTGAACCCGTCGGCGAGGCCGGTCAGGTCGCGGTAGGCGAGGTTGCCCCGGTCCTGGCCGTCGTTGTACCGGTCGTCGTGCTTGACGACGCCGTCCGCGCCGGGGCGGACGAGGCCGTGGACGGTCGGCCCGTACGGCGGTGAGGTGACCACGAGCGCCACCTGCCCGGTGAGCGCCGCGGGCACGAGGGACATCAGGCGGGTGGAGTCGCCGCGGATCACCGACGCCCGTCCGGTGGCGCCCTGGTCGTGGGCGTGGCGGATGTTGGCGTCGGCGATGTTCGACCACTGCGGCTCGTACTCGATGCCGAACGCGTCGCGGCCGGCGTGGACCGCCTCGACCAGGGTGGTGCCGATGCCGCACATCGGGTCCAGGACCAGGTCCCCGGGCCGGGTGTAGGCGCGCACCGCGTGGGCGGCGATCGCCGGCAGCATCCGGGCCGGGTGCTTGACCGATTCCGGCACGTACCGGCCTCGCCGCTGCACCGGGCCGGTGGACTGGGCGGTCGCCCACACGGACAAGACCTCGGGACCGGCGCGGTGCTTGCCCTGGTAGCCCTCCCCTGCGAGGCTGGGGGCGTGGGGTGTGTTCGGGTCGGGTTGTGCGGTGGCGGGGTGCTGCTCAGGCACGGCGCTCACCGCCCTCGCGCCGGTGGCGCTGTCCCGACTCGGCCGTCTGTGGGGTGAAGACCAGCAGGTCCGCGTGCACCCGCAGGTGGGCGACCCGCCACTGCTCGGGGTTGGCGTGGGCGAGGGTGAGCAGTTCCTCGTCGGTGACGTGATAGACGAACTGGTCGCCGTCGGTGTCGGCCTCGACGGCGACGACGTGCTGCAGGAAGCCGAGACCTGCGTGGGAGGCGGCGGCCACGAGCGGCCCGAAGTCCTCCGGCGTGGTCTGGACGCCGGCCGGTATGCCGACGACGAGGACGAGGCAGCCCCCGGGGCGCAACAGCCGTGCGCAGGCCGCGAGGAGCCAGGCGAGCCGGACCCGGGCGGGCGTGTCGGCCTCGTGCAGCGGCCAGCAGGCGACCACCAGGCTGGTGGTCGCGTCCCACAGGCCGTCCTGCGGCAGCTGGGGGAGCGTGTCGGTGTCGGGCAGGTCGGGGTCGGTGAGGTCGTCGCCGAACCACTCGGCCAGCTCGGGCGGGTCCTGTCCGTCGCCGGCCTCGGGCTCGCCCGAGGTGGCGGGCGGGTGGGTGTCGGCCGCGGGGAGGCCGGTGGTGGCGGGTCCGATCATCAGGGCGGAGCTGTCGGTGAACCAGGCGCGGTGGTGCCGGCGGTCACCCCGGGCGCAGGTGGCGGCCAGAGCGTGGTCGGTGGTGAGGTCGACGACCGCCTCCCCGGGCCGGCTGTAGGCGGCGACGAGGCGGTAGGCGAGGCGGGCGGGCAGGCTGGTGTCCGTCGCGGCCCGGGTGCGGGCCGTGCGCCAGACCGTGATCGGCACCGGCGGGTCACCGACGATGAGGTCGACGAGTGCGGCGTCGGCCGGCTCGACAGGCTCGGTCGGGTGGTGCGGGTGCGGCGTGTGCTCGCTCATATGGATGTCGGCTCCGCGCCGCGCCGTGAAGCGCTGACACCCCCAAACCGGGCCGTGTGAGTCCCAGCGAACACTTGCCGACCTCACAACCGCCCACACAGCCCGCAGGGCCCACCATCGAGGGTTCCGCTTCCGCAGCTCTCGCCAGGTGCCGACGATTGCTCCGTGAGGAACTCTGATCGGCGGTTCCTGTCAGTCACATCGAGTCACTGCCAGTGGTGATGTGTGGGGTGCGGTCCATTCCATGGCGCCGGACCGAGGGCTCTGGGTACCTCCATGGGCCACGGCGATGACCAGCGCTGTGGGGGATCTTCCGGCTGGCGTAGGGCCGGGCCGTTGCTATCGGCGTGGCCAGCCGCAACGGGGCCTCCGCCACTGGGTGGGGTGTCATCGGTGACAGAGCTTCCCGGCTGTCACAGGGCGCATGACGGGGGAGTGGAGGCTGTCAGCGGACAGCGGTGACAGCGGCGTGAGCCGGCCGCGACTGTCACCGGTTCGCGGACGCGACCGCTGTGAGCGTCGCCGACACCTTGTCACAGGTCGCGGGTGGATGTCGGTCGCATCGCTGTCGAAGTGATCGGTCACAGGCCTCTGTCAGGGTGTCACAGGGCAGGTCAAGTCACCCACGCCACTTCCTCGGCGAAGCAGCCCTGTCGATGACACTTCGTTCGCCGGCCTCTACGCGAGGGGGCGTTTGGCCGGCGGTGGTGGGGTTTCGGGCCGCGCTGTCAGAGCGCTGTGAGGCGCCCGTGGCGAAATCAATGGCACCGCTCGCCGTGACGACACCGGCGACGGCACCGAACCCCTTCTCGCTGTCATAGGAGCTTTGACATGAGCGTGTCCGACACGGGCTGGCCGGCGTCCGCGCTTGACGCGGCGGCGACCGCCTTCGCCGCGTTGACGTGTGAACCCGATCCGCCGCTGGTGCTCGACTGCGCGGCCTTCGACACCGGCACGGGGCTGCCCCGACAGGTGATACCGCTGCCCGCTTTGCGGGACTGGCTGCTGCGCCACCCCCGCGCCTACACGGCGCGTGACGAGGTGTGGCGGGAGGTGATCCGCCGCGCACGGCTCGACGGACCGCACTGGGTGGTGGGCGCGGTCGGCATGGCGCTGCCGGCGCTGCGGCAGTACGCGGCCCGCCTGTGTGAGGGCTATGACGGTGACCCGGCGGACGTGGACGCCGAGATCCTGACCGGGTTCCTGACCGCGTTACGCGAGCGGGTCGACCTGGCCAGGGACGCCCCCTACGCGGGCCTGTGCAGGGCCGCGTGGCGGGCCGGCCACGAGCTGCGGCTGAGCCAGCGCGCCTACTGCCCGGTGGAGGACATCGAACACGTCGCCGCCGGCCCCCGCACCCCGAAGGCACCCTACGGGCACCCGGACCTGCTGGTCCGCCGTGCGGTAGCCCTGGGAGTCCTCGACCCCGAGGACGAGCAGGCCTACATCGACGTGCGGCTCGGTCGCCGCGCGATCGAACCCATCGCGGACGCCAACGGCGTCAGCGTGGACGCGCTGCGCATGAGGCTGTCGCGGATCGACTCCCGCATCGCCGAGGCCCTCGCTGAAGGCCTGTTGACCGGGGTCGTATCGCCGGAGACCGTGACGCGACTGCGGGTGCGCGCTGGTCAGCGCGGTCAGCGGCGGGCAGGCCGTACCAGGGCAGCCCGACGCAGGATTGTCCCGGTCTCGACCTGACCGCCCTTCCCACACCGCAGACTGCGGCACCGGTGGCCCGACGTGCATCGCGTCGGGCCACCGGTCGTTCTTGCCTCCGCACTGACAGAAGCCACTCGGCAAGGGAATCCGTCATGTGGCGATCGCGGATCCCCGCCAACTGGAGAAGGCCTCTCACCGGAGCGGAAGGGGCTGGGGAACGGGAAGAACAGCCACGCGCCTGGGGTCGATCTCGCACCTGGGCCGGTCGTACGTCGTCAAACGGCTACGTATTCGGTTCATAGGCCGCGCCGGCATCCGTCAAGCCACGTTCATCCTGCCTGCTCCGTTATCTCAGGGCGCAGGATGCTGATCGCTGCGTGAGCGGGGGTCTACGTGGTCAACCGGGGGTCACCCCAGGCCAACTCGGGAAGACCGTTGGACCGGCCGCCTGCGACGTTGGCTCCCGCTTGCAGCGGGTTGTCGACGGTGTCCGTGCGGTAGGCCAACAGTTTCAGCCGCACAGCATCCGGAGGGAGGTCGATCTTCATCGACTTGGGCTTCCCGAGAGTCGCGCTGACCTTCTTCACGGGCGAGCCGTCGACGAATACCTCGAAGTATCCGACCTGGTCGGCGTCCTGGGCGTCATCGAGGACCCCGACGGTGACCGCGAAGGTCTTGTACCGGCCGCCGAGGTTGAACTCCACGACGCCTCGAGGGCTGTCGCAGAACACGGAGCAGCGGTAGACGACGCTATGGCCGTAGTGCTCTCCTCGGATCTCCGCTGACCCGACATCGATGTCAGACGCCTGGTTGAGCAAGTCGAGATCGGTGGCGTACACCGTCCCAGCCGTGGGGGTGGCGGCCTGCCCGGGGGTGGCTTCCGGCTCCGGAGACGTCGTGGGCGGCGTGCTCATGGCGGGGCCCAGGGGTGAGGGCTTGGTGGCCTCCGCCGAGGGAGAGGCGGGAGCGGCGAGCTCAGGGCCGTTCTTGCCGGTGACGAAGCTGACGATACCCATCAGGTCGGCGACCAGCCCGATGACGGTGAGGGCCAACACCACCCCGAACATGGCGAAGACGCGCCGCAACCAGGACGGTTGCCGCTCGGTCTCCTCAAGGGTGTCCCTTGGCATCGTCATCGCCCTCCCCGTCCAGTGTGCCAGCGAGCCCCATGGGGTCCGTGTGAGGTCAAGCTCCGGGCGAGGCCGGCGCGGGCTACGCGATGCCGAACTGCCGTCCAGCCGTTCGGCTAGCGCAGGTCACCATGCCTGACAAACTCAGGGCTGAGGGTGGGCACGTTGGGTGCCTGACCTCGGCGGTACTGGCCGGCGGCGTTCCAGACGCCGGTGAACTGCTTATAGAAGTAGTCGAACCACTCGCCCTCGCGTCTGCGGATCAGCCTGAAGGTGGGCCGCAGTTCGTGTTGACCGCCGAAGGAGCCGAGGCGAACGTCCATGGAGCCGTCGTCCAGACCGGGGTCGTAGGCGTAGAGCGTGTACGGAGGCAGGTAGTCGACCAGGCGTACCTCGAGGGCGTTGCCCTGTTCGAGTCGCCGGTCGAGCAGTCCGAGGTTGATGGCGAGGTGTTCCTCCAGCCTCTTCAGGCCCCAAGCCGGTCCCGCGCGGAAGGCCAGCATGGACATTGCCGCTCCGCCGGGGCGGATCAGCAGTACCTTGACGCGGACGTCGCGGGCCAGCGCCTGCCCGAGATAATTGTCGAGGAAGGGAATGTGCATCGACAGGGTCGTGCCCCACAGCCACACCTCGTCCTGGGCGCCCTGGATCAGGCGGGAGACCTCGATCAGGTCGTCCTGTTCCACGAAGAACCGGTTGGCGGAGGCGGGCTGCTGCAGATCACCGAAGCTGCGGTGCCGGGTCTGGATCGACTTCGACCTGTGGATACGGTCGAGCGCGTCGAGCCACGCCGACACCTCCTGGTCGTCGCGGACGTCGCAGGCGACGAGGAGGTTGAGCAGGAGCTGCCTGCTGGGCGGCCGGACTCCGGATCGGGCCTCTCCGAGCGAAGCCCGGGGCATCGGACGGTTGTGCGCGATCCCCCACGACTCCAACTCCCGCAGGGACAGATTGCCGTTGCGGGACAACAGGTTCCGGATACACCCTGCCAGTGCCTCCGTTGTCTGCACCGACTGGAGTTCAGACGCCATGCTGCGGTCGGACATGGTCCCTCCCCTGGAGAGCTCGATGCGACAAAGTATTGGCGACCTTCGGTGTGTCTGGCACCCGGTGGGGCGTCCGGTCGGACACCCCGACGGTCCGATGCCCGTCTGGCTGCCTGCTGAACTGCCCGGACGGTAATGGCGTCCGGGTTCAATCGTTGATCTTGTTGGACAGGCGGTCCGAGGTGCCTGATGGTGTCATGACCACCAACAATTCCTCCTCGCCGAACACCTGCCACCAGCGCGCACGCGTGGACACCGAGAGCAGCCGCGATCGGGCGCTTCAGAACAAGTTTCTCCCGGTGGTCACCGCTGGCGCCGTTTCCGGTATCGCGCGAGCGGTGACCTCGTGGCTTCTCGACCATGTCGGCTTGTAGTGCGCCGTAGCCGCAGGGTGTGAGCGTGTTGTGAGCGCGGCATGTGTTCGGCAGGGCTCACAGGACGCGGTTTGGGGGTGCGGGACCGCCGAGCTATACCGCTCGCTGGTTCCGTCCGCCGCCGGGCGACACGAGGAACTGACGACCGTGTGCCTCGGGTGCCGCGCCAGTTGATGCGCTGACACCACATCGAATGACCGCAACCACCCATGAGGGAGGACGAGCTCCTCCCGGGGATCACGCGGTTCGTTCGCGTCTTCACCGACGCCCGGCGGCGGCCCCTTTCCGGACCGCTTCGAGTAATCGCCGTGTCCCGCGTCGCGCCGTTCGGCGTCGCGCGGGGCGTGGCGGGAGGTGAACCGCAATGTCCCGCATCCCACACCACACCGCTCGCGTCGAGCGAGCCGTCCGTATCGCGCTGCGCGTGACCGTGCCGCTGGCCGGTGTCGGCATCACCCTCGCGCTCGCGTCCGACGCCTCCGCCGATTCCGGTGAAACTGTCCATGTGGCGGCGAACTCGCTGCCGGTGGTGATCGCCAACCTGCGCACCTGGCTGATGGGGCTCCTGGGCGCGGTCGCGACCCTGTTCCTGGTTCTGGCCGGTGTGTACTGGGCCACCGCTGGTGGTGATCCGTCGCAGGTGGAGAAGGCGAAGCTGGCCCTGCGTAACGCGTTGATCGGCTACGGGCTGGCCGTGCTCGCGCCGATCCTGCTGCAGGTCGTTCAAGGCATCGTCGGGGCCTGAGCCGTCATGGGATGGTTCCTCGACGAGGCCGTCGGTTGGCTGACCGAGGCGATCCTGGCCTGCCTCACCACCGTCTTCGACCTGATCACCGGTGTCCTGCTCACCACGCCGAAGGTCACCGTGCTTCCGCAGGTGCACGCGCTCACCGGCCGGTCGGTCTGGATCGTGGACACCGTCTTCGTCCTCGCGTTCGTCGCCGCCGGCGTCATGGTCATGGCCGCCGGCGGCGACGAACAGTCCCGGTACACGGTCAAGGACCTGCTGCCTCGGCTGGTCGTCGGGTTCACCGCCTCCCACTTCTCCCAGCTGGTCTGCGCCCAGCTCATCGACCTCGCCAACGCCCTGACCGGGGCGATCAGCGACAACGGCTACGACGACGGCAACGGCGCGTTCACCGCGATCCAGACCCACCTCACCGCGGCGCAGGACCGCATGGTCCCGCTGTTGTTCCTGGTCCTGGCCGTGATCATCACCGGGCTGGTCGTGACGTGCGCGGTCCAGGTGATCGGCCGGTTCGTGACGCTGCTGGTGATGACGAGCGTCGCGCCGCTGGCGCTGGCGTGTCATGCGTTGCCGGCCACCGACGGGCTCGCCCGGCTGTGGTGGCGCGCCTACACCGGATGCCTGGCCGTCCCCGTCGCGCAGGCGTTCTTCCTCACCGCAGGCGAGCGGATGCTGCTCGACCCGGCGATCATGCTGCCCGTGTTCGGTCTGCCCGTCGACCCCGGCGGCACCCTGAACCTCCTGGTCGTCGTGGTCCTGCTGTGGACCACCGTCAAGATCCCCGGCCTGATGGCCCGCTGGGCGGGCCAGCCCGCACGCGGCGCCAACGTGCTCGGCGCGGCCGTGCGCGTCGTCGTGGTCCAGCAACTCACCCGCGCCGTTCCCGGCCTGAACACCCTCCGGAGGACCCTCAGATGACCCGACCCGAACCCGACGAGGCGCCGACCACGGCGCGGATGCCCGCCGACGTCGACGCCCCCGACAAGGTCGCCTACGGCCTGACGTTCCACCAGCTGGCGATCGTCGCCGCGGGTGCGCTCGTTGTCTACGGCCTCTGGCAGGCGCTGCACACGGTCGTGGCGGTGCCGGTCCTGGCCGGCGCCGGTGTGGTGATCGGCGGGCTGGCCATCGGGGTGGCGCTCGGCCGCCGCGACGGCCTGTCGCTGGACGTGTGGCTGCTGCACGCCGTGCGCCACACCCGCGCACCCCGCTGCCTGTCCACCGCCCCCGCTACTGACGGCGGCGGCGTGCCGGACTGGGTCGAGGCCCCCGTGGCCGTCCGGCAGCCGTTGCCGGCGCCGTTGCGGCTGCCCGCCGACGCCATCGACGACGACGGGCAGGTCAGCCTCGGCGACGTCCGGGCGGCGGTCGTCGGCGCCACCACCGTGAACCTGGCGCTGCGCACCCCGGCGGAGCAGGCGGCGTTGGTCGACGGCTGGGGACGGTGGCTCAACAGCCTCTCGGCCCCGGTCCAGATCGTCGTGTCCGCGCAGCCGGTCGACCTCGCCTCCCACAGCCGGGCCCTCGCCGCCGCCGCGGACACCCAGCCGCACCCGCGGCTGCGGGCGGCGTGTGCCGACCACGCTGGTTTCCTCGCCGACCTCGCCGACGGCCGCGACCCGCTGCGCCGGCAGGTCCTCATCGTCGCCCGCACCGCTGCGGGCGAACGCGGCCCGCACGCGGCGCGGCGACGCGCCGATGACACCGTCCGCGCGTTGTCCGGTCTTGGCGTCACACCCCGTGTCCTGGACGGCCCGGCGGTCACCGCCGCCCTTACCAGCGCGGCCGACCCGTACCGGCCGCCGCGTCCCGGCGGCCTGGCCGCCCCCGACGCCGTCATCACCGCCGCACCCGCACCCACCACTCGGAAGCAGAGGACATGATCATGATCAGTAGGAGACGACGCGGGGGAGATGACGCGGGCGGCTCGGGTCGGACGGGTGCGGTGGAGTCGACGGTCGCGCCCGCCACCGTCGAGGTCACGCCCCGGTGGCTGCGCGTCGGCGACGGCTACGCCGCGACGCTGGTCGTGACCGGCTACCCGGCCGAGGTCGGTCCGGCGTGGCTGGAGCCGCTGCTGTCCTGGCCGGGCCGCCTCGACCTCGCGGTGCACATCGAACCCCTGCCGGCGCCGGTCGCCGCGTCCCGGCTGCGTCAGCAGCGGGCCCGCCTGGAGTCATCGAGGCGGGCCGACTCCGAGCGCGGCAGGCTGGCCGACCCCTATGTCGACGCCGCCGCCGAGGACGCCGGTGACCTGGCCGAAAGGCTCGCCCGCGGCGCGGCGAAGCTGTTCCGCGTCGGCCTCTACCTGACAGTCCACGCCCGCTCCGAGGCCGAGCTGACGCAGGCGTGCGCGCAGGTGCGGGCCGCCGCCGCGTCCACCCTCCTCGACGTGCAACCGGCCACGTGGCGGCAACTCGCCGGCTGGAGCACCACCCTGCCCCTGGCCACCGACGGGCTACGCATGCCACGCACCATGGACACCCAAGCGCTGGCCGCCGCGTTCCCGCTGGCCAGCCCTGACCTGCCCGCCCCGCTCCCCGGAGACCCACCCACCACGGGTGGGGTCCTTTACGGGGTCAACCCGGCCAGCGCCGGCATCGTCTGGTGGGACCGCTGGGCGCAGGAGAACCACAACTCCATCGTCCTGGCCAGAAGCGGGGCGGGGAAGTCGTACTTCGTGAAGCTGGAGATCCTGCGCAGCCTCTACCAGGGTGTGCGGGTCGCGGTCGTGGACCCCGAGGACGAGTACCTGCGGCTGGCCGACGCGGTCGGCGGCACCATCGTCCGACTGGGCCTGCCCGGCGTGAAGATCAACCCCCTCGACCTGCCCGTCGGCGACCGCCGCCCCGACACGCTGACCCGCCGCGCGCTGTTCCTGCACACCCTGGTCAGCGTCCTGCTCGGCCAGCAGCCGCCACCGGCGGAGCGGGCCGCCCTGGACCGGGCCATCCTCGCCGTCTACCGGTCCGCCGGCATCACCGCCGACCCGGCCACCCACCACCGGCCCGCGCCCCTGCTACGCGACCTCGCCCAGACGCTGCACACCGACGACGACCCGGCCGCCACGACGCTGGCCGCGCGGCTCGCACCCTGGGTGCGGGGCAGCTTCGCCGACCTGTTCGACGCCCCCACCACCCACACCCCGGACGGGCACCTGGTCGTGTGGTCGCTGCGGCACCTGCCCGACGAGCTGCGCACCGTCGGCACCCTGCTCGCCCTGGACTCGATCTGGCGCACCGTCGACGCCCCACAGCACCTGTCGCGGCGGCGGCTCGTGGCCGTCGACGAGGCCTGGCTGCTGATGCGCGACGACGAAGGCGCCCGCTTCCTGTTCCGCATGTCGAAAGCGGCCCGCAAACGCAACACCGGGCTGACCGTCATCACCCAGGACGCCGCCGACGTCCTCGGCACCGACCTCGGCCAGGCCGTGGTGTCCAACGCCGCCACCCAGATCCTGCTCCGGCAGGCGCCGCAGGCCATCGACGCCGTCGGCGACGCGTTCGGACTCACCGGCGGCGAACGGCGACTGCTGCTGTCGGCCCGCCGCGGCCAGGGCCTGCTCATCTGCGGGGTGAACAGGACGAGCTTCGAGTCGGTCTCCTCCGACACCGAACACGCGCTGTGCACCACCGACCCGAGCGATCTGGCCGACGCCGACGAGGAGGATCTGTGACACCGACCGGCGCTCACCCGGCAGCCATTGTGTCGATGTCGGCGCCCGGCCCGACGTTCGGGCCGGGCGCCGACGTCATCGCGCCCCCTACCGAACCCGGGACCGCCCTGGTCGACGCCGCCGTGTGGGCCACACAGCGGCCCTGGCTGGCCGCTGTCGCCGCCACGGTGCTGGTCGCCTGGATCGCCGCCCGCAACCTGGTCGATGCCTGGCGGCACCGCCACCACACCCACGGGGCGCGTCTGGTGACGATCGCGCCGCCGCCCGACGTGGACCCCCGCAGCGCGGGCGCGTGGTGGGCGAACCTCACCGGCGTGCTCACCCCATCGCGGCGGCGGCGCCTGCTCTACGGCGCCCCGCACGTCGTGTGGCAGTACACCTGGTCCGGCCGGCAGCTGCTCATCTCGATCTGGGTGCCCGGCACCGTCCCACCCGGGGCGGTCGAGGCGGCGGTGCGGGCCGCGTGGCCCGGCTCGGCCACCACCACCGACACCAACCCGCCACCGCCGATCCCCCTCAACGCGCACCCCGCGGTCGGCGGGCACCTGCTGCCGGTCTACGCGGAGTGGCTGCCGCTGTCCACCGACCACGACACCGACCCGCTGCGCCCGCTGATGTCCGCCGGCTCCCAACTGAAACCCGCCGAGCACGCGTGCGTGCAGGTCCTCGCCCGACCGGCCACCCCACGCCGGGCGGCACGGGCCCGCCGCGCCGCCGGGAGGCTACGGTCCGGCAAGACCGCCGTCCCGGCGATCAACCCGGCCGCCCCGCTGCTGTGGCTGCTCGACGCGTTCCTACCCGCCACCGGCACCGGCCGAACCACGGTGCCCGCCGCCCGGCGGGACCCCACCGTCGAACGGGACGTCCGCGCGATCCTGAACAAGACAGCACACCCGCTGTGGCAGACCGGCATCCGCTACGCCGTCGCCACCACCAACCGGCGGCCCGCCGCCGACCCGCGTGGCCGGCTGCGGGGCATCGCCGACACCCTCGCCTCCGCGTTCGCCATCCACACCGGCCGCAACCGGCTTACCCACCGGACTCGGATGCGCGCTCCGGTGGCCGTTCTCGCCGCCCGTCGCCTCGGACCCGGATTCCTCACCTCCACCCCGGAACTCGCCGCCCTCGCCGCCCTGCCGCAGGATCTCGCCGTGCCCGGCCTCGACCGGGCGCGGGCCGCGTCCATGCCGGCGCCGGTCGCGGTCCCCGCAGGTGGGCGTGGGGTGAAGATGCTCGGCGACGCCGAGGTCGGCGGCCACAGCGTCGGCCTGTCGGTGCCGGACGCGAGGTATCACATGCATGTGATCGGTTCGACGGGCTCCGGGAAGACGACCCTGCTGGTCAACCTGGCCCTCGACGACATCAAGGCCGGTCGGGGCACCGTCGTCATCGACCCGCACGGAGACCTCGTCCTGGACATCCTCGACCGGCTCCCCGCCACCATCGCCGACCGCGTCGTCCTGTTCGACCCCGACCAGGAGAACCCGCCGACGCTGAACCCCCTCGAAGGCGACGACCCCGACCTCGTCGTCGACAACCTCGTGTCGATCTTCGGCACCATCTTCGCCAAGGCGTGGGGCCCACGGATGGACGACGTCATGCGGGTCGCGTGCCTGACCCTGCTGCGCCACAACAACGTGACCCTGCAGCACATCCCCCCGCTGCTCAACAGCCCCCAGTTCCGCTCCGCGATGACCGTGGACCTCGACGACCCGGCCGGGCTCAGCGGCTTCTGGCAGTGGTACGACAGCCTCAACGACAGCCTCCGCTCCCAGGTCATCGGCCCCGTCCTCGCCCGACTGCGGTCCTTCCTGCTGCGCGACTTCGTCAAACGCACCATGCGGTACCCGAAATCCAGCTTCGACATGGGCAAGGTCCTCGACGGCGGCGTGCTGCTCGTCCGGATCCCCAGAGGCATGCTCGGTGAGGACACCAGCCGGCTGCTCGGCTCCCTGATCCTCGCCCAGGTGTGGCAGGCCGCCACAGCCCGCGCCGCCACCGCACCCGAACGCCGCCGCGACACCACCCTCATCATCGACGAGGCGCAGAACTTCCTCACCCTGGCCAACAGCCTCGACACGATGCTCGCCGAAGCCCGCAAGTACCGGCTGTCCCTCGTCCTCGCCCACCAGGACCTCGCGCAGTTCCCCCGGGACCTGCTCGCCGCCGCCTCCGCGAACGCCCGCAACAAGGTGTACTTCACGATGGCGCCAGAAGACGCGAAGGTGCTGTCCCGACACACCCTGCCCGAGTTGGGCGAGCACGACCTCGCTCACCTCGACGCCTACACCGCCGCCGCGCGGCTCGTCGTCGGCGGAAGACAGACCCCCGCGTTCACCATGCGCACCCGACCGCCGAAACCGATCGTCGGCGAGGCCACCGCCATCCGCCAGGCCGCCGCCGCGGCGGTACCGGCCCAGGACACCAGCGCCATCGACGACCTCGTCGAACGGCTCAGCCGCAAACCCGACGACCGGCGGACCCGCCCGAAGAGCGACCGTGCCTGACCGGTCTGTCAGCCCGGTGACGTCGCCCGGATGGCGCAGCGGGCCATGGCCATCGTCATGACCCGTCGCCTAGCCCGCTACCACCGGGACGATACGCACCGCGACCGTCAGCACCGGCCGAGCCGGTTCTCAACGAGCACTCAGTCCAGCGAGACGCGCAGGATGAAGTAATAGCCCGCCGGAGCCGACGTGCTGTAGAAGCAGGGGGAGGCGAACGAGCCGCCTTCCGGGTCGTGAGACGCGACCGAGTTCGCGTTGCACCTGGCCAGGTCGGCGTACGGTCCCATGTAGTAGGTGGCGTACTCCGTAGCGTGGGCGGCGGTGGGACCGACGAGCAGGGTCGTCGCGGCCGCCGCAGCGGTGGCCATCGCGGCGACAGCCCTTCCAAGACGAGTCATGAGCGATTTTGACATGTGTCGATTTCTCGCGGCAAGGTGAACAGCCCGCCCAGGAGACTGTGCAGATAACGACAGTCGACGCCAAACCTAGCCAACCGCGCTGACCTGGCCCTCAGGTCGTAAATGCCCATGCCTCACCGGTCCACCAGCCAGCCGGTCCGACGGCGACCGCAGCAAGGTCTACTTCACGTGCGCGCCCGAGGACGCGAAGGTCCTGTCCCGGCACACCCTGCCCGAACTCGGCGAACACGACCTCGCCCACCTCGACGGCCACACCGCCGCCGCAAGTCCGACGACCGGCGGACCCGCCCGAAGAGCGACCGCGCCTGACCGATCTGCCAGCCCGCTGGCGTCGCCCGGGTCGCGCACCGGCTCGTCACCTGGATCGCCACCGGTGACCGCCCGACCCCCACAGCACAGTGCTGACCTGCGCTGTCAGTGCCGCACACGGCCCCTGACAGACCCCGCGCGCCCGTCTGTCTCCCGCCAGACACCCCTCCCGATCGGGAGGGGCATCCCATCCTGCCCAGGAGCAAACATCATGTACTCCCGTGTTCCCTCCGCCTCCAGCAAACCCGACCCCCTCGCGGTCTTCGGCCGCATCGTCCCCCGCGACCACGCCCTCCTCGCGCTGCTCGCCGAGCACTACCTGCTGTCCACCGACCAGATCACCCACGCCTTCTTCGACAACCGCCGCACCGCCCAGCGGCGGCTCACGATCCTGCACCGCCTCGACGTGCTACACCGATTCGCCCGCAGCGGCGCCCACGGCCGCTACGGATCCCTGCTCTACACCCTCGGACCCGTCGGCCTGCAACTCCACCCGACGAGCTACCACGACCCGAACGGCCACGGCGGCAAGGCACCACGCAGCTCCCTGGAACGCGCCAAGCGCATCGCCGCCAGCGGACAGGTCAACCACCTCCTCGGCGTCAACCAGTTCTTCACCGACCTGATCGCCACCGCCCGCCACACCGACACCGTCCGGCTGTCGCGGTGGTGGTCCGAACAGCACGCCACCACCGTCTACGCCCAGGCCGGCATCCGCCCCGACGGCCACGGCGTCTGGACCGTCGGCGACACCTCCACCGGGTTCTTCCTCGAACACGACAACGACACCGAGAACCTCGCCCGGGTCGTGGCCAAGCTGCGCGGCTACGAACGCCTCACCACCTTCGGCCCCCGCTACCCCGTCCTGTTCTGGGTACCCAGCCGACGCCGCGAAGCCAGCCTCCTCAACGTGCTCGCCGGACTGCGCACCACCAGCCCGATCGCCACCGCCGTCCACGGCCCCGACCCCGCCGGCCGCGTCTGGACCCTCGCCTCGGACCCCACCCACCGCCGGCACCTACACGAACTGCCCTGCGACCACGGCCCCGACACCGCCACCAATCCACAGCGCTTCGACGACCTGTAGAAGGCCTCACGCCGCAGGTGAGGGCTGCCAGCATCGGCTGACACTCTCGGCTCTGACGTTCCGTCTGGCCTCGCCACCACCGGTCACAGCTGGAGTAGCAGCAGAGCCGGTCCCACCGCTCAGGCCAAGCCTTGGCCATAGAGATCGAATCCGATCTTTGCAACTTGGGCCAGATGCTGCAGGTTTGCCGGAGCACCTTCCAGCAGGCCCTTGCTTCGGTCGAGTAGCGAACGCACCCATCCCTTGTCGGGCTCGTCCTTGGCCGACTCCCGCTCCAACTCGGCGGCGACCATCTCGTACTGAGGCTGTTGGTCCTCCGGCAGCAGCCGAGCGAACTCCCGCAGGGCCTCCGCGAACACGGTCAGGACCTGTCCATCGTTGGTATGGGTCTGGCTCTGGGCGACGTCACGGTTCGCCACCGCAAGCTGCCCGCTGTTGTTGCCCATGATCGTCACATTCACGCCGCTACCGTCCGCCCTGTTGAGATACTCCACCACGCCCTCGTACTGCTCGACACACTCAGTTCCAGTGGACTCGAGAGTGGGTGCCTCGTCGGTCCCGCCCAACAAACGCCGCTCCTGGAGGAATCGGACCGCCTCCATCAGGTCGGCCGCGCTGAACAACACCCCGTTGAACCAGCCATACGGGCTGTTCGCGATCTCGGCGATCTCGGTCGACTCGCCGTTGGCCACCCGTTCGTAAACCCACCGCATAACCGCGTTCCGGCAGGCACCGCGTCGTGCTCGCGCGTCCTTCCGGCTCTCGATTCGGGCAACTGCCGTCTCCCGGCCGCTGTCCGTCAGCATCGCCGATCGGCTCATGTGATGACGTCTGAAGGCTTTGACCTCGTTGATAAGGCCCCGCTCGCCGAGCGAGTCATAGGCGACGTCCACGTGCTGCTCGACCAGTGGAAGTCGATCTTCGACCCCCAACTCCGCCATCATCCGAGAAGTCGGCGGTAGCGAACTACGGTTGGTTTTCGAATACTCATACAGCCAGTCTATGAGCCAACCGGCGACGAGTTCGAGCTCCGAGCCGGTAACCGAACCGCCGACGACACTGGCTGAACCGCTGCTAGGAGAGACGCTGCCCGTCGTCTCCGTCTGGACCGGCACCCGAACCGGGTACTTCTTCAACTCCTTTTCCAACTTTCGCTGCATCTCCCGCAACCCTCTCGGATTCGGCTTGAAGCTGCTTGCCACGTTTCCCCCTCGGCAACCGAGCGTATCGGGCAGCCAGGGTAGCTCCTGAGTGCGACAACGGTGGCCGCTACGGAGGATGCTGGAACCGCACTGCGGCAATGATCAACATCCGGGTGGACAACTGCCGCTAGGATTCCCCGAACGCCGGTGCCAAGAGCCGCCGGTCTCAGAGATTTCAACACTGACGTCTCGGTCGCGGCCCAACTATCGGTAGAAGGCCGCAGCGCCGCGCAAGCCCGAGTATCCACCTCCGCAGAGAGGTCGACCGCGGCTCGCGCCTGTCAGCGAACAAGATCATTTGTGGGAGGCCCGGAGCCTCACACGGTCCCCGCCGACGACGGCTCACCACAGGCTGGAACGTCTCACAGTGCAGGTCAACCCCGCTGCCGGCTGATTACGTAGCCGGACCGGCCTGACAGAACAGGCCGCTACCGTTCACGGCACCAATAGCACCCCTACATCTCCACCCCGGTTCGGTCCCACCTCGGAACCACCGCCGCACCCACCGGTGCGCTCCGCTCACCCGCCCTGTCCGGGCCGGTCGGCACCGCGCCGCGCGGCGACCCCAGGTCGCACCCACCACCCCGCACCACACCTCTTCTCCCGCCGACCCGCGTACCCAGCGGGCCGGTCATCTCCGCGCGTCCTGACGCGCCCACACGAAGGAGGACAGCTCCATGCCCAAGACGCCTCGCAAGGTGACCCTTACGCCGGCTGTCACGCCGACAGCCACGATCCGCACCATGATCCTCTGCGTCCCGGACGAGTTGCCCCGCGAGGCGCTGACCGCGCACCAGCTCGACCGCAACTTCGGCGTCCGGGGCACCCTGTCGCCCCGGTTCTGGGCCAACCCCGACCTGCGCCTGTGGCACCACCGGCAGATGATCAGCCTCCGCAAGGGCCGCCCGGCCTGCTGCGCCGGCGGGCCGGTGCGGCTGCTCGACCTCGACGGCATGCGCCAGGCCGCCGGCGTGGGGGCGGCCATCCGCCACCAGGTGTTCAGCAGGGCCGTGCACGGCACCCGCAACGCCACCCCGTGGCACGTCTACGAGGCCCGCCACCTAGCGGACCCGGACGCGTACCCGTGGAAGGCGGCCGTGGCGGACTTCCACCACCAGCCCCGGGTCAACGCGATCCGCATGCACAACGCCGCCACCCACGGCGCCGGACGGATCGCCCTCGACGAGCTGGAGATGTACCAGGCCGGTTGCATGGCCTACCAGCACCACAGCGCCCTGACCGCGGTCACCGGCGACGCGTTCATCACCGCCGACGGCGCGAAGGTGGCCCCGGCCAGTGACGCCATGGCCGACCGGGTGACCTACCTCGAACAGGCCAACCTTCTGCTCACCACGATCGACCCTGACCAGCGGCTGCTCGCGGTCGCGCTCTGACCGAAACTGACAGGAAGGAGCGCTCCTGATGGGTCGCGTCATGTTCCTGCTCGACGAGGTCGAGCAACTCGCCGACGCCTGCGTCCGCGCCCACCGCCGCGAGGCACCCCCAGCGGCGCCACCGGCGCTGCGGCTGTCCCACGACGAGTTCGCCCGGATCTACCTGACCGGCGACAGCATCCACACCGCAGAGCGCCATCGCCTGCGCCCCGTCACCTACAGCCTGCTGGGCTGGCAGGACACCCCGGTGCTGGCCGGCGAACTCACCGGCGAGCACCACCGGCGGCTGCGCCCGGGCAGCCTCGGGGACATCCCCCTGCGCCAGCCGGAGGGCGACCTGCTCCACCTCATTCAGTGCGGCGTCGACGCCGGCTGGCACACCTTCGTCATCGACTACGTCGACGACACCGTCATCCCCGGTGTCGGCCGAGGCCGCTTCCACACCCCTCACTGACACTTCCTGGAACCAGCGATCAAGCAGCCGCCATCCCGTACACACGCCGTCGGTCAAGCGGCCACGTCACCCTGGCCCCATCATCACCTCGACGGCAAGGCCAGCCCGTTCGCACTCCCGATGCCACACCTGAGGCATCACCTGATTAGAACCCGCCGGCCGCCCACGGCAGGGACACCGGCCGCGCCACCGGCTGGCGACACGGCCGCTTATCCCTCTTCCACGACCGCGACGACATCGCCCGGCAGGCCACCGGTACCCCGATCGCGCCCACAGAGCCCACGGCGACCCATCCCGGTTCGCCGTCATCACCCTGTCCGAAGGGACGAAACACCATGATCCGAATCCCGATCTGCCCCGCCTGCGCCGAGCCGGTGGCAGACCAGCCCGCCCAGGGCTGGACCAGCGCCTACCGCAGCCACAACTGGTGGTGGCACCTCACCGACAACACCCCCATCTGCTTCGACACGAACGGCAGGCGCTCGCAGGCGGTGTTCGTCGAGGACGGACTCCCTGCCGACAGCCAGGCCAGCGCCTGGCTCGACGCGATGAGCGAGTTGTTCACGATCGGCGGCCCCTACGACCCCGCCCGCCTGGGCAGCGCCGTCACCGCCGCCGAGCACCTGCACCGCTGGCTGCACACCGCCACCGGACCCTTCAGCGCCCTGATGGCCCTGCCCACGCCCATCGAAGTCGCGTTCCTCGTCGGGCACCTGCACCGCACCAACCGGCTGCGCGCTCGAATCCACGCACAGACCGGCTCCCACGTCCTCGACCAGGCCCGCCAGCCGCAGTTCACCGGCCTCACCGACAACAGCGACATCCACGGCGAGGTCATCGACACCGCCGACGACATCCACGCGTGGCTCCAAGAGGCCGCCGACGCCTGCGCCCAGGCAGCGCGCACGACCGGTGTCGCCTGGTCCGATACCCGCAAGCTCACCGCCCTGACCGCCACCGAGCACTGTGGGCAGGCGGACAACGACATCCCCACCACCGACGCCGATCACGAGCCGCCGACCGCCCACGTCGCGCCCGCGCCGCCCGACACCCACGAGCCTTCGCCCTCGCGCCTGGCCGAGCTGATCGGTACGGCCTTCGGGAACGAGGCCGGCTTCAGCCCGGATCTGACCCGCACCGCGACCCGGATCCTCGGCACCCTCACCATCTACCTGTCGAACTGCCTCGGCCCCGCCCGGCCCGCCGCCATCGCGACGCCCCAGGACCTCGCCGACCTGACCACCTCGCTGACCCACCTAACCCACAGCTTCCACACCAGCCTGCGGCAGGCCGCCGAGCACGCCGCACCCCACGACACCACGGGAGGCGACACCACACACGTCACGGCGCTGCACGCGGCGCTGACCCAGGCCAGCGACGCGCTGCGCCACGCCGCGCTGAACCTCGGCAAGGCCTCGTACCACGCCGCCGGCCTCGACCTGCCGCAGAACCAGCCGTGACCAGCCACGGCCGGGACGGCACCGCCACCACGCCCCCGCCCAACGGACGGCAGGTCGAGCGCACCTTCGGCGAGCACCGGCAGGGCTACGACCTCACCGAGATCCGCCGAACCAGCGACGCCCTCCTGCGGGTCCGGATCCACCGCGACGCCCACCAACACCAGAGCTACGCGCTCGTCGAGGTCTTCACCTCCGCGATGACCTGGACCGCGCTGACGACTGAGCCAGCATCGGGTTGGCACGCCGCGACGCCGTACCGCAGCACCGGCCCGGTGCCGCTGGAGAGCCTCGCCGACCGGCTCTTCGCTCGGGCCGACGCGATCCTGCGCACCCAGTAACAGCTCACAGGGTGCACCGCCCACAGCCGCCGCTGGGGCCCTGTCCGCACCAATGCCAACGGCCGACGCCCGGCCGAACAAGCGCGAGCCGCGCCCGGGCACGGCCGCACGGCCGTGCCCGGGGACGTCTCCGAAGAGAGGACCCGCACCGATGTCCGAAGCCCGTTCCCGGTCATCGCCGCAGCCGGTATGCCACCCGAATGGTGACCTCACCGCCTGGCCAGAGCAGCGGTACGCCTGCGACTGCGGCGAGGAACTCCGGGCGGCCCGGATGGGCCCGAGGATCAACGACTGGATCTACGAGACCCTGTCCGGGCAGCGCTACCGCGACGACCGGCCGCAGCTGCTACGTGACGACCCCGCCCGGTGGTGGCGGGAGCTGCGCCGACGCATGACCGATGGTGACATACGCGCCGCCCAGCTCTACAGCACCGTGACCGCCGCCGAGAAACTCGGCCTCACCCCGTGGTGGCACTACCACCACCCGGTGACGACACTGACCGCCTCACCTGCCCGGCGGCCGCCGTTCTGCTGCGGGTCCCCGATGCGGGCCAGCCCCGACGGGTGGGCCTGCCGCGTCACCGGACGCCTCTTCCCCTACCTGCCCGCAGCGCACTGATCCCGCTCTGACAACGCGGTGAACTCACCACGTCCTCATCGACGGTGCAGGGACAACACCGACACCCGCCAGCGCCGGCGCCGGCGGGTGAGACGCCCTACCAACCCGATGACCGCTGCCCCGACGCCGCGCCTGGCGTCGGGGCCATCGCCATACCCACGGCAAGGAGAACCCTCTGATGGCAACCAGGACGACCGTCGTCGTCACCGACGACCTGGACCACAGCACCGACAACGTCGGCACCTACCGCTTCGCCCTCGACGGCGTGGAGTACGAGATCGACCTCGCCGCGCACAACCTGGCGCGCCTGCGGGAGGCACTCGCTCCATACGTGGCGGCCGGACGCCGGCTGCCGAAGCGCCCTACGGCCCGCCGCAATCCTGGGGCCCGCGGCGGCCGTAGCGCCGACGCGGACGTCCGCGAGTTCTGGGCCGCCCACCAGCAGCGCCTGGGGCTGCCGCCGCACCGCAGACACGGCCCGATTCCCCAAACGGTCCGCGACGCCCACCGCGACAACCACTGACCCACCCCTCTACCGCACGGGAGACCCAAAGCACATGCGAGTCATCACAGCGCCGCCGCGACCGGCCGGCGAGTTCCTCACCATCCCCGTAGCCGAGAGCACCGCCGGCGAGTCGGTGGTCGTCACCTGGTGCCGGGAGATCGCCACCGACATCGCCACCTCCGTCGGCGGCGCCGTCGACAGCGCCGAGTACCTGCTACGGCTACACCCGCACGGCTACGCACCCCACTCGCTGTACTGCTCCTTTCTCATCGCCGGCCACACGGTGGCCGTCTGGGTGGGTGATGTGGGACGACCTGTGGCGCGAGCCCGGATTCGGCCTCGCCGTCGACGGCCAGCCGGTGCCCCTGGACGCGACGAGCACGGTCCGGCCGGCGGCCGTCATCGCCCACGCCGCCTGGCAGGCCATCCTCGCCGACCTGAGGAGGCGCTGATGGCCCGCCGCCGGGACGCGGTCCTCGTCCGCGCTTGCGCCGGAACCCACCTGGCCCGCCCGGTACGGCACCTGCCGCGTGGCATCGCCGGCGACCGCCTCGACCGGCAGGTGGCCGGCGAATCCGACTGCCACTCGGTGGCCAAGCTGGCGAACGGTTCAGGGGCGGTGGCCGATGCCCGCTGTTGACTACGAGCCGCCACGGGGCAGCACGGCGGTGTTCTCCGGCAGGTGGCTGCGCTACGAGCCGGTCCCCGGTTTCCACCGCTACTACGAGGGCTACCGCGGCACCGTGATCGGCTGGTGGAACGGGACCTGCGAGTTCACCCTCGACCACGAGGCCGTGACCGCGCTCGTTCAGACGTTTGCCGCGATGGCCAACTACGTGGGCGGTGACTGGCGAACCGTCGACTTCGACGGGCACGTCCTCACCATCGCCCGGCCGGTGTCCCTCGGCGGTGGCGTCCACCTCGCGCGCCCCGTCGATGGTTGCTACCGGATCGGCTGGGGCCTGCCGTGGCGGCCTGTCGATCCCCGCCGCTGCGACCGGACCTTCGGCCAGCCATAGACCGCCGCCCGCCCGCGCGGGCCCGTGGCCCGCCATGCGCCGACGGTGTCCCGAGATCCGGTCATCGCACTTGATCACGAGGCGCCGTCGAAGCGTGCATCGATGCACGTCACCCAATCAGGTCGACCAACAGGAGGACGGATGGACAACGAACCGGAGCAGAACGCGAACCCGACCGCGCTCGACAAGGTGACCGCCGCTCTGGCGGCACTCGGACAGGACACGGCCGCCGCGATCGCGCAGCGAGCCGGCGTGGGGTACTCGACGGCCACCAAGCGGCTGCGCGTGCTGGAGGAAGCCGGCCAAGCCGAAACGTTCCGCGCCGACGACGGCCGCACCCTCTGGCGGCAGCCGGCGAGCACGGCCGGCAGCATCGACACGCCGGCCACCGCGACCGACGACCCGCCCCACACCCTCGAACCAGACCGCGCCCCGCACGGGAACCCCGAGCAGCCGGGTGGTACCCCCGCACCGGCAGCGGACACGGACACGGACACCACGGTCGCGGCGGAACCGGAGGAGGAGGAGTCAACCGGCAACCCGCCAGACGAGGTGCGCCGGCCGGCGCCGCAGGTCGCCGCGGATCCACCGGCCCCGCCGCAGGACACGTCCCCTCCGCCGGGTGGCGGCCTGAGCGAGGCACGCGCGCCCGACCTTGCCGGCGAGGGCGGCGAGCCCGTGACGACGGTCAGCGTCGAGCACTCGGCCGCTGTCGAGGCAGGTGAGGTGAAGCCCGGACGCGACCTCGACCCGGCGAGCGCGCATGACCACCTACCGGCGGGTGGTCAGGCCGAGGCCCCGGACACGGCGGCGGGGGCACAGGCGCGCCGGTCGAAGGGGAGCCTGCGCGGGGCCATCCGCGACGTGCTCGAAGCCCACCCCGACCAGCCGTTCAAGACCAGCCAGCTGTGCAAGGCCATCGACGAGGCCAACGAGGGCAGCGGCTCGGCCAAGGCCAGCGCGGGCGCGGTCGTCAACGCCGTGCACAAGCTCGTCGCCGTCGGCATCGCTGTCCAGGTCGCCGACCGGCCGGCGACCTTCCAACTCGCGCCCACCAGCGACTAGCCGGCGCCCACATCCCTGGTAGCCCGGGGCGGGCGTCGAACTTGGCGGCTCACGCCCACCCCGGTGCTCCTTCACTGACAAGGAGCGATGTCAAGTGTCTCACCTGCACTCCTACCTCACCGCGGCCGGCGGAGTCCTCGCCGGCCTCGCCGCCGCGTCGGCCCTACTCGCCTGGCAACGGCAGATCCTCCACCGGCAGCGACACACGCTGGCCGCCGTCGAACACGACCGGTCCCACTGGCGCCACCTGGCCACGCACCACGACACCACCGACCTGCCGAACCGGCGCGCCCTGCTCACCCACCTCGAAGCCATCTTCTCCCTCGGGGAACCGCTCGGGCTCGTCCTGATCGACCTCGACCGGTTCAAGCAGGTCAACGACACCTACGGCCACGAGCACGGCAACGACCTGCTGTACGAGGTCGGTCGCCGCCTCGAAACCCTCGGGCCGCCGGTGATCCTGGCCGCGCACCTGTCCGGTGACGAGTTCGCCCTCCTCATCGACGGGGACCGGGCCGACGTCGAGACCGCCGCCCACGCGGCCCACCACCGCATCAGCGGCGCCCCGTTCGACATCGCGGGTCAGCAGGTGACGGTCACCGCCAGCGTCGGCCACGCCCTCGCCGAGCCGGGCATGCTGCCCCGCGACCTCCTGCAGGCCGCGGACCAGGCCATGTACCTGGCCAAACGCACCCGCAGCGGCATCCACGGCCACGACCCGAGCCACGACACACCACCGGGCCTCATCACCCGCTACCGCGACCTGCGGTAACACCCAGCGCCGCTCTTAACGCAAGCGTTCCCTCCTCAAGCCCCGCAGGCCGCCCGGCCTGCGGGGCTCGCCGTCGATCAAGGAGCTCATCACCGTGTTGTCCTTCAACGCCGTGCACACCCTGACCGGATGCCTCCTGGACGTCGAGGCCCGCGCCGACCAGCTCGGCTGGGGCCGCCCACCGCTGCTGCTGCTCATCCAGGACCGACCCGCACCCTCCGCGACCAGCGGCACGCGACGCGAGCTACGCGCCGCGCACCTCCCGCTCAACGACGCCCGCATGAGCCGCTACCGCGCCGGCCTCACCGACTTCCTCCCGGACCTCGCCGCCACACTCGCCGCCGGCACACACATCAGGCGGCCCACCCTGGCCGCCTGCCTCGACATCGACCTGATCACGGAGCTGCTCGCCGAACCCACCCCCGGACTCCGGCTCCTGGCCTGGGCCGTCTGCTACGAGGACGTGCTCGTCGAGTCCGCCGAACCCCACGAGATCCGGCGCATCGACGCAGTCGACGCCGACCACCGCGCCTACCAGATCACCCGGCTACGCGGCGAACAGCACCCGATCGTCTTCATCGACGAGCACCTCGGCGACGAGGCCTCCGCCCAGTCCGGGCTGGTGCGCCTTGTCCAAGCCACCAGCCGCCCCAGCCCACCCTCGCCGCCGCAGAGAACGGCCTGAGCACGGAGCGTCGACACGACGCCCACCCTGAAGAGCACCCCGGTAGGCCCTGCTCCCACCGTGCCGACCGCATCACCTCAGGCAGGCGACTTGACCTTGCCCGAGAGATAAGCGTCGATCGTCGTGGTCATCGCCGAGCCGGTCATCAGGCACAACACCACCGACCCGACCCGGCGATGCCCCCTGCCCGAGAACCCGACGGAAGGTCACCCGCATGTTCGACCGGAGCCGGTCCCGCCCCTCCCAGCGGGCCCTCGTGCCCAGCGACGTCACCGACCCCCTGCTGTGGCGGCTGGCCGTCGACGTCCTCACCGCCCACCAACCCGGACCCGACGGCCGCTGCGTCAACCTGCAGTGCACCGACCAGGTCGGCCCGTGCCCGGCGGCCGCCAGGCAGGCACAACGGGCGATGCGCGCCGCGCGAACCCAGATAGCGAAGCCGCCCCTGCCGCAGCCGGCCATCGCCCACGCACCAGGCCCGCAGCGGCCCGCGCGCGACCGCGGCGGGTTCGTCGGCTGGTTCACCACCGGCCTCGCCGCCACGACCACCCACCTGCGAACGCGGATCCCACAGCGACTACCACGCCGGGTCCCCGGCGCGACCCTGGCCGCCGCCTAGCCCCGGCGATCGCCGAACACCACCCCAACCCCATCAGGAGGACCCCATGACCTTCCGCACCGAGACCACCCTCGCCGGCTACGCGCGGGCCGCCGTCGACATGAAGACCCGCATGCACGAGTACTGCGCCAGCATCGACGGCAGCGAGTACACCCGAGCCTTCGTCGAAACCAACTGGGCGGGCCTCGCGCCAACCCACGGCGACGACGAGGACGCCGCCCACCACAGGCTCACCGACGTGATCAACCGCGCCAGCAGCACGGTATGGGCGCAGGGCGAGGCCTACGTGCTCGCCCCCGCCATGACCGCCATCGTCGCCGCGGCGGCCGAAGCCCTCGACCTCACCGGCGACCTGCTCACCGCCGACGCGGCCCCCACCGACGCCGGTGTGCTCTACCTGCCCGAACCGATCTACCACCGCGCCCTGACCGGCCAGGTCAGCGGCATCGCCGCGATCACCTGGGCCACCATCACCTCCCCCCAGGGGCGATCCTGGCTGATCTGCGGCTGGGCCCACCGCGACGACCCCGACGACCCCCACGCCGCCCGCATCCAGGACTACGCCCACCAGGACCCCACCCTGCTGTCACGACTCGGCCCATACGTGCTGACGAACCTCGACCTGCTGCCGATCGCAAGACCCGTGCCCGCCATCGCGCAACCGGACATCGACGAGCCCGACCGCGACTGGGAGTCCGCCCCCGACGGGCGATACGTCATCGCCGACGCCACCGCCCGCACCAGCGTCTGCGCGGCGATCGCCTACACGTTCTGGCGCATCCAGGCCCAACCCATCAGCGTCACCGCCTCAGCGCCGCTCGACCGGCCCGCGCGCCGCCGCGCCGCCCGCGCCCACGTCGTGCACGACACCCGCGTCGTGATGCTGCGCCGCACCTCCACCCTGACCGAACCCGCCGACGGCCACACCCAATGGCACTACCGGGTCCGGTTCGTCGTGCGCGGCCACTGGCGCCGCCTGATCGACAAGCACGGGCAGGCCTACCGGATCTGGATCCACGCCCACCTCAAGGGCCCCGACGACGCGCCGCTGCTGCACGGCGAGAAGGTCGCCGTCCTCGCCCGGTAGCCCAACACCCGAACCTCACCGACCCGACGACCGCGCGGCCCTCGACGCCAGCGCGGTCGTCGCCGTATCCGCATCTTCGTCAACACGAGGAGACAAGACCGTGGGAACACCCTGCTACGTCGGAGTCAACGCCCCCGCCGGCCCGGCCATCGTCCGCGCCCGCTACATCCACGACGGCTGTCCCTCGTCGCTTATCCCGCAGCTGCGTGGCATCTGGGCCGCCACCACACGCCGCGACACCAACGCCCTCATCGAGGCGGTCCTCGCCTACGACTGGGCCTACCTCCGGTCCGACATCACCCCGGACACGCAATCGTTGCCTGGCCAGAACTCCGTCGCGGGCATCGGGATGACGCTCGGCGACACCGATCCGGAGCCGGCTACCGTCTTCCCCCTCCACCGTGCTGTCGACCTCGGCGCCTCGTGGATCTACCTGATCAACCCCGCCGACAGCACCGTCACCGTGTACGGCGGCGACGGCGACCCGGTCGGCATCCACCGCCTCCACGACCCGACAGAGCCGGAGGAGAGACCCGCCCGGCGCCCGCACGCCGCTTGCCTCTTCCCGCGGCACGCCGCGCCTGGCAGCCACACCCTCACGCCGGCCCGCCCCAGGCATCGACTCGCCATGGGCTGCCGGAGGACGGGATGACACTTCGAGCCCTGGTGTCGCTCGCCGTGGCGGTTGTCGCGGTGGTCATCCTCTGCGCCGGTGGTCTCGGGGGAGTCCTCGGCGGCGGCAGCGCCGCCGCCGGCTGCATCCCCGTGTCTGTCTCACCCGCCGCAGCGCCGTCTACCTTGCCGTCGGCGTCGGCGCCGCCGACGGTGTGGCCGGCGATCGGTGACTGGGACGGCGACCAGGTCGGCAACGCCGCCGCGATCGTCACCACCGGCATCCGCCTCGCGGTTCCCGCCCGCGGGTGGGTGGTCGCGGTCGCGACCGCGATGCAGGAGAGCACCCTGCGGAACCTGTCCGGCGGCGACCGCGACTCGGTCGGCCTGTTCCAGCAGCGCCCCAGCCAAGGCTGGGGCACCCCCGCACAGCTGCAGGACCCCGTCTACGCGTCGGAGAAGTTTTTCGGCAAGCTGGTCGCGGTCAGCGGCTGGCAGGCCATGCCGCTCACCGAGGCCGCCCAGGCCGTGCAGGTCAGCGCCTTCCCCGACGCCTACGCGAAATGGGAGGGACCGGCCACCCGGCTGGTCGCCGCGATCGCCGACACCACCGGTCTACCCACCGACGGCCTGGCCGGGTGCGGGGCCGCAGGCCCGTGGACGCAGCCGGTTCTCGCCCCTGTCGGGTCGGGGTTCCGCAGCGCAGACCGGCCCGGCCATGACGGCGTCGACCTCGGCGCCCCGCGCGGCACCATCATCCGCGCCGCGTCCGCCGGGACCGTCCGCACCGTGCGCTGCGACGCCGTCCACGCTGCCACCGGCGCCGCATGGGGCTGCGACCGCGACGGCGACCCCGTTCTCACGCGCGGGTGCGGCTGGTACGTCGACATCGACCACCCGGGCGGCCTGCTCACCCGCTACTGCCACATGGACCGGCCCCCGATGGTGACGCTCGGGCAGCCGGTCGCCGCCGGCCAGCCCATCGGCGTCGTCGGCTCCACCGGCCACAGCTCCGGCCCGCACCTGCACTACGAGGTGCACCACCACGCCGATGCCAGCCCGAACGGCGCGATCGACCCGGTGCCCTTCATGGCCGCGCAGAACGCCCCGCTGCGCACCAGGCCCTGACGCGACTCCAGCGGCCCCATGGCCACCCAGCTCGGCGGCCATCCCCGGCAGGGGCGACCGCCGCAACCCCCTGTCCACACATCCCTGAGGAGGAGAGGTACGTGAGTACACCCGCGCTGATCGGCGTTGCCGCGTTCCGCGGTAGGTACACCGCCCGCCGTATCCAGTTCGGCGAGGATCCGCAGGTCCTGGTGCCGCTGCTGCGCCGGATCTGGACCGACACGTTCGGCCGCTACACCGACGCCATGGCCGCCGCGCTGCTGGCCCGCGACTGGTGGAGCCTCGCCGTCAACCCCAAGCCGCGGCGCTGGGACCGGCATCCGCCCGTACCGGGACTGGGCTACCCGGCCGTCACCGAGGACGGCAGGACTCGCCGGGGCTCGCTGCGGGAGGACCTCGACGGGTTCGACGAGTGGCTGTACCTGCTGCACCTCGACCAACGGCGGCTGGTGGTGTACGAGGCGACGGTCCACGGCCGCTGGCTGCGCCACAGCGCCCACCACCTCGACCCGGTCGAGGACCTGTTCGTCACCGCACCCGCCCTCGACAACGGCGGACCGGAGATGACGGTGTGCACCGTGTGCGGCGCGGTCGACGAGATCGACCACGTCGAAGTGCCGTCCATGGCCGGCTACGGCCACGACACCTCCACTAGCTGCACCCGCTGCGGCTCCTCGCTCGCCACCGACCCGATGTTCGGCGACCACCTCGTCCGCAAGCCCTGGCCACCACACACCCCCACGACGGGCGACGCGACGGACCGCACCCGATGAACCCACTCGCCCGACGCGGCCGACACCGACCGGCCGCGACCTGTCCCTGCACCGATCGGAGAACACCATGATCTACCAGCCCGGCCAGCGCGTCACCCTGGTCCACACCAGCGACCCGCACACCCTGTTGCGGCCCGGCGACACCGGCACCGTCCGCCGCCACGACCAGCGGCACAACACCGTCGAGGTCACCTGGGACAGCGGCTCGACACTGTCGATGTGCCTCGACGCCGGCGACCGCATCGAGCACACCACCACCCCGGAGCCGACCGGCGGGCCGGTCGGCGAGGCCACCGGATGGGCCACCGCGCTGCGGCGGATGCGCGCCGCCGGCGCCGAGGCCGGCCGCACCGCCGCCGCCCGGTGGGCCCAGAACACCATCGGCCCCAGGGCCGGCGGCGACACCCGCCTGGCCGCCCGCCGGATCCTGGCCGGCATCGGCGACGGCGATCCCGCCGTCCTCGACGCCCTACCCCACGTCACATGGGCGGGGGAGTCGGTCGACACCAGCGGATGGGAGCTGTTCGCCGACGCCACCGGCGACGTCTCCGGCTGGTTCGGGCTGCGTATCCAGGAGCGTGACGAGGCGGTGGCCGTCTACCGCGACGCCTTCGACACCGCCGCCACCGACCGCGTCGCCCAACTGTGCCGTCTCGCGGCCAGCCCCACCGGCCGCGGCATGTCCCACCTGCACCCCGACCGGGTCCGCGTCGGCGATGTCGGCGTGTTCTCCGGCGAGTGGGCACGCACCGTCGGCCCGGACGGCGACGACCGTATCGCGGTGGGGTTCGTCGGCACCCTGATCGACCACTGGAACGGGTGGGCCGTGTTCTCCTCCTGCACCCGCCCGGTGGCCGAGGCGATCGTCGCCGACCAACGGCGGCACCGCGACCAGCACCGCCACAGCCTGCGCGAGCAAGGCGTACCGGAGAACGACCTGGACCGCAGGATCGACGAGGCCCTGGCCGACCTGTCCTTCGACGGCGACGTCATCGTCGCCGACCAGCGTGTCCTGTCCAACGACCCGGAAACCATCGACCGCATCACCCCGGACGACGACGGCCGCTACGTGGTGATGGGCTACAGCTGGTGCTGGGAAGCCGTCGACCCGTACGCCTGCGACCAGATCGTCGGCGACCTGCCCGACCCCGACCAGGCGTAGGACGCGGATCCGACCACGCCGCACCGACACCGGCACCACCGCCGCAGACAGGCGGCCGGCAAGGAACCGACGCACCCTGCTCGGGTCGAATGCCGGCCTGCGATTCCCGATCCCGGACGCGCCTTCCCGACCGGTAGGCGCTTGACCTGAACATCGCTCCGCGTAGCCGAGCACGGCTACGCGCGCTCTTCCCGCCCGCAGTGGCCCACCAACGCCGCCGCGCACCCCGGGAAGGGGCGCGCGGCGGCGTCAACCGCCAAGGAGCACCTCATGCCACACCCGAGCACGCCAGTCCGCCGGTCGCTGACCGGCCACCAGCCGGCACCGCAGCTGCCCGCAGACGACTTGATCACCTGCTGGACCGCCGGTATCGGTTGCACCCCGACCGTAGCCATCGTCGGAGGTGCCCGGTGACCTCGCCCGCTCGACCCGCCAAGCCCAAGGCCAAGCCCCGCCCCATGTTCGGGCCGGTCCTGGCCCTGCTCGCGGCCGAACCACACCGCGCCTTCTCCATCAGCGACATCGGCAAGCACCTGCCCGGCCGGTCCTCGGGGGCGATCGGCTCCGTGCTGAACCGCCTCGTCGACCGTGGCTGGGCGACGATGTCCGGCGGGTCGCCACGCCGGTACACCATCACCGCCGACGGCATCGACGCGTTCGCCTCCGGAGCCGGTGCCAGCCGCGCCCCCACACCCACCGCCACCACCGGCACGCCTGCGGTGCCCGCCGCACCGGCACCTGCCCCGACCGGTCCGGTCCCGCCTCGTCCCGGCGCTGTCCTGCGGCCCAACGGGGTCTGGTACCTGCCCCGCCAACTCGGCGATGACACCGACGTGCGGGTGCTGCGCCGGCTGCGAAGCGACAACATCCCGGTCCTGCTCTACGGACCGCCCGGCACGGGGAAGACCAGCCTCATCGAGGCCGCCTACACCGACGCGATCACCGTCGCCGGCCACGGCGACACCACCGTCGAAGACCTCGTCGGCAACTACGTGCCACTGCCCGACGGCGGCTTCGAGTTCACCTACGGCCCCCTCGTCACCGCCATGCGCGAAGGACGCGCCCTGTTCATCGACGACGCCACCCTCATCCCACCCCGCGTCCTGGCCGCCCTCTACCCGGCGATGGACGGCCGGGGGACGATCACCATCGCCGCCCACCACAACGAGGTTGTGACCGCCGCCGACGGGTTCTTCGTCTGCGCCGGCCACAACCCCGGCGTCCACGGCGCGATCCTCACCGAGGCCCTCGCTTCCCGCTTCGCCGTGCACATCGAGGTCACCACCGACTTCGACCTCGCCCGCTCCCTCGGCGTCCCCCACGGCGCCATCGACGCGGCGATCGCCCTCAACCAGCGGATGCGCAAGCACGAGATCGACTGGGCACCACAGCTACGCGAACTGCTCGCGTTCAAGCGCGTCGCCGCCAGCCTCGGGCTGCCCGCCGCCGTGGCCAACCTCGCCGCAGTCGCACCCGAACCCGACCGCCCAGCCGTCGTCGAAGCCCTCCAACGGGCCTACCGCGGCACCACCATCACGCCCCTCACCCTCGGCAAGCAGAAGTGAGGCAACCGCCATGACCAGCGTCTCCGCGCACCTGAGCACCTCCGGGCCCAGCCCCGCCACTACGACCTCGCCCCCGGCGGCGTCACCCTGGGATCCGTGGTCGGCAGCTTGGACGAAGCAGGCCGCCCGGATCACCAGCCGACCCGACGCCCGCGTCACCGTCACCCCGGCCGCCGGCGGCCCACCCGGCTTCAGCTACCCCGCCACTGCCGAGATCCACATCGACGCCGACCTCGTCGCCGACCCGACGATCGCCGACCCCCGCCGAACCGCCCACCGGTCGAAGGCCCCTGTCGCCTACGGGGTTCTGCTGCACGAGTGCGCCCACGTCATCCACTCCGCGTGGGATCCGCCGCCCGGCGTGCCTCCCGTCGTTCGGGAGGCCGCGCTCCTGCTGGAGGAATCCCGCGTCGAACGGCGCTACCGCGACACCCGACCCCGCGACCGGCGGTGGCTACGCCGCGCGATCACCGCCATCATCGACCCCGCCGACACCCCCACCGACACCCTGTGGAGCGCCGCCTACGCCGCCGGACTGCTTCTCGCCCGCGTCGACGCGAAGATCCTCTACCCCGCCGACGTCCGCACGCCGCGACGCCTGATCACGAAGGTTCTCGGCCGCAAGCTGCTCAAGGGGTTGCGCGGCATCTGGCGGGAGGCCCAGACCGTCGGCGACACCGACACCACACGGATGGTCGACCTCGGCGAACGCTGGTGCCGCCTGCTCGGCATCGACCCCACCACCAGCCCTGGCCTACCCGTCGACGACGCGGCCACCAGCGCGATCGCGGCGGCCATCGCCGCCGCCCTCGACACCATCCTGCACAACCCCGCCGACACGCCGGCACCCGGACCCGGCGGGCCCCGGACCGACATGCCCGGCATCCACGTCGACACCGACGTGCCGATCACCTGGACCGAACGCGACCCCGCCGACGCCGAACGCCAAGCCGCCAACCGGCTCACCGCCCTACTACGCCGCGCCCGCCACCGCGAACCCGCCCGCACCCGCGAACCCAGCACCGCTCCTCCCGGACGACTGCGCACCCGCGCCGCGGTCACCCTCGCCGCCCAACGCGCCAGCGGCGCCATCCCCACCGCCCAGCCCTGGCAACGCACCGTCCGCCGACCAGTCCCCGACCCCGAACTGACCATCGGCATCCTCATCGACGCGTCCGGGTCGATGACCGCCTTCGCGAAACCCATGTCCTCCGCAGCGTGGATCATTTCCCAAGCCGCCACCCGCGCCGGAGCCACCACCGCCACCGTCGCCTACGGCGACCGGATCACCGTGCTCATCCCACCCGGCCGCCGCCCGGCCAAGGTCCGCGACATGCGAGCCGACGCCAGCACCGAACGGTTCGTCGAAGCCTGCGCCGAAGCCGACCGGCTCCTGCGCCTGTCCGCCCCCGGCACCGCACGGCTGCTCGTGGTGGTCTCTGACGGCCACTACGTCAACCCTGACGAAAGCCAAGCGACCATCACCCGCCTCCACCGGACCGGCTGCGCCGTCCTGTGGCTCGCACCAGCCCACGAAAGCTGGCCGCCGCGGGTGTACGACCACACCACCACCATCAGCGTCGACAGCCCCACCACCTGCATCGACCTCATCGGCCAAGCAGCCGTCGACGCTCTGGCCAAGGCCTAACTATCGCGACTCGGCCTCTCCATCGTGCCCGCAGCGCCGGAGCCGGGCTGAGCGAATGTTCGCTCAGCCCGGCTCTCGCATTCAATTGATTTTCGGAGACCACACCCATGAATCCATGAGACAGGCCTATGCCTTACGCGCGACCGCCCCGTACATGGCGATGTCCTTGTCTGCGATTCGTGGGGCCTCGGACCCGTCCGGACGCCACTTGTGGACCTGGACCAGCCCCGGTTCCACTAACCTGAGGCCGTCGAAGAATCCCAGCGCCGTGGCACGGTCGCGGAAGACGAGGGTCTCGCCGAGCCTGTTGTACTGCCGTTGGACCTCGGCCAGCGGGATCGGGTCGAACTCGTCGGTGGCGATGGACATCGCCAGGTAGCTGCCCGCCGGCAGCACGTCCAGGACCTGTCGTACGACCCGTAGTGCTTCCGCGTCGTCCTCGATGAAGTGCACGATCGCGATCAGCAGCAGCCCCACCGGCTGGCTCAGGTCGAGGGTCCGCAGGAACTCCGGCGCGGAGATGATCGATTGGGGGTCGCGCATGTCCGCCGCGACGTAGGCCGTGCGTCCCTGTGCTGTCCCGACCATCAGCGCACGGGCGTGCGCGAGCACGAGCGGGTCGTTGTCGGTGTAGACGACACGTGCGGTCGGGTCGACCGACTGCACGATCTCGTGGAGATTCGGTGATGTCGGCAGCCCGGTGCCGATGTCGAGGAACTGCCGGATGCCGCACTCGGCGGCCAGGAAACGCGCCACCCGGTGCATGAAGGACCGGTTGGCCTGCATGTGGACCCGCAACGCGGGCCAGATCCGCAACGAGCTCTCGCCGGCCTCGCGGTCGGCGGCGAAGTTGTCCTTGCCGCCCAGGATGTAGTCGTAGATTCGCGCGCCGTGCGCCCGGTCCGTTCGCAGATCTATCCCGCGGGCATCGTCGCCGCGACGTTCCACCACTGCCTCCGTACAACGATGCCGCCACTCGTGCAGGCGACCCTACACCGGCCACGTACCGTACTCAGATCCTCTGCCGACGGCCGATGCGCGGCGAGTTCCGCAGCCGGATTGGCGGCGTCCGAGGTGGGCTGAACGAGTGGACGCTCAGCCCACCTGGGGGCCTTGAGTAGGAGACCGGTCCCTTTCGCGTTTGTCGGGTCGGTCATCGCGGGGGCCGTCGACTTCACTCACTTTGGTCCTTCTGTCGATCACGCCGGGTGCCGCCGTGTCCGTTCCCTGGCGATTCCCGGCCGCCGAGGGTAGTCCGGTGGTAGGTAGCGGTAGACCGAGCGCAGCGATCTACCGATCCTCTCGGCGATTCGTTCAGGCTCGATGTTTGGTTCTCGGCGCAGCCAGTAGGCCACCGCTTCCCTGGTTTCCCTGGGGACGTCCAAGACCTCATCGTCGTCCGCAACATCTCTGCCTTCCGCGCCAGCAGCTTCGTTCTCTGCGGGCACGGCTTGTGGTGAGACGCCGTCGCTGCTCTCGGCTTGCCGGGAGTGGTCGTCCTTGGGATCGGGGACTGGGTTGCGCTCTGGACCCGGATCCGAGACCTGCCGCTCATCATCTGCCGTTGCCGCTGCCGTGAACCGGCTGGACGGTGACGGCGGAAACGACCGGGGATCAGGTGCCCGAGACGTTGGGGCGTGACCTTCTCGGTTCAACCAGCGACGGCAGCTGGCGTTCTCAGCCGTGATGATCCGTTTCGGGGTGATGTCTGCGGCGAGGAGGTCGGTGAGTTCGTTGTAGTCGGCGGTGGCGGTGAGGCGTGCGGCGACCTCATCGAGGTCATACACGCGGACGGCGATGTCGGCGGTGGCGGTGTCCAGGGTGGCGCGGATCTTGCGGTGCAACACCTTCGCGATCGCGGCGTTGCGGCGTTCTCGGGTGGCGGCGGCGCGGGCGTGGCGTAGGGAGTCGTAGAGGTCGAGGCCGTCTGCCTTGGCGATCGTTCGGGCTCGGAGGGTGATGGCGGGGTGGCGGAGCCAGTGCCCGATCACCTCGTAGGCCGGTGGCGTGGGCGGGAGGTTGCCGGTGGCGCGGAGCCGGTCGCGGCGTTGGTTGCCGGCGTGGATCAGCCAGACGAGGTATCCGAGGGCGGACATGGCGGCGTAGAAGCCGCCGAGGAGGTGGTCGGGGTGGGCGGCCCAGTTGAATGCCGCCGCGCCGACGGCGATCGTGGCCGAGAGTAGGCGGGAGGCGAGGGCTCGTTCGCCGAGTCGGCGTCTGACGTCGGCGTCGGCCATGAGCACGACGCCGCCGAGTTCGAGGGTGGCGACGGCGGGGACCGCGATGATCAGCGGGACGTCGAGGGTTTGGGCGGCGCCGGTGACCTGTCCGACGAGGGCTACGGCCAGAACGAGGGCGTAGAAGGTCTGCCGGGTCCAGGCGGCGTGCCTGACTGCTTTGAGTACGTCGGCGTCGAGGTCGTCGCGGGCCACCGGGACGCCAGCGGGCGTCCGTACATGCGCTGGCCGGTGAATCGTCTCCCACGACGGGGATTGGCCGAGGGACGAGGTGGGTTGCGGGGCGGAGCTGTCGCTGGTGACAGGCGCGACGGTCTCGGCCGAGGTCGTATCGGCGGGCAGACCGGTCGATGCCGTCACGGGCGCAGGGATGGAGTGTGCCGTCATGAGCGGGGTCCGTGGTCGCGGCGGCGCGGGTGTCCGGCGGGTCGGTGGGGTCGCGGGTCGGCGATGAGGCGGTGGGCGAGGGCGAGGGTGGTCTCGCTCGGTTGGGCGTCGATGTCGGCGAGGCGGCGGGTGAGGTCCTCGCGGAGGGCGTGGATGGCGTCGGCGTGTCCAAGCGCGGCGTGGATTCGCATCGCCTGCTGGTACAGCGGTTCAGCGTAGGGGTCGTGTCTGATGGCAGCCTGGATGACGGTGAGGGCTTCGTTGGGATCTGGTGTGGTGGTGGCCAGGGTGAGGTGGGCGTCGAGTGCCTGACGTCGGATGCCTTCGCGATGGGCTTCGATCCACTCGTAGTCGAATCCGTCGGCGAGGTTGCCACGGTAGGCGTCAACGGCGCGGCGTAGCGCGGTGAGCCGGTCGGTGTCGGTGGTGGCTCGGTCGACGGCGCGGAGCGCGGCGCGCATCTGCCACAGGTCGGTATCGATGGTGTGCCGGTTGAGGGTGTATCGGTGGGTGGTGTGGGTGAGGTAGGTGGCGGGGCCGCCGGTGTGGGCGAGGGCCTTGCGGAGTGCGGACACGTAGGTGTGCAGCCGGTGGGGTGCCTTCGACGCGGGGGCGTCGGGTAGCAGGTCGTCGAGGATGGCGTCCTGGGTCGCTTCGCCGTCATGGACGGTGAGGTAGACCAGCAGTTCGAGGGCTTTCGCTCGTAGCGGCAGGCTGGTGTCTCTGCCCAGGATGTGTGCGCCACCGAGGACCTGCACCTTCACCCGCCCGCCGTGATCACCCGATGGTCCGGCGACGGTGGGTGGGGCGCTCGAGCGGTGGGAAGTTTCGGCGGTCGTCGTGGTATCGAGGGTGCCGGTGAGCCGGGGCGTGGCGTCGGCACCGGCTGGTACACCGGCGTCGGCTGTACCAGGGGTGCTCGCGGTCAGGCGAGATTGCTCTCTTGCGGCGCTGTCCGCGTTGCCGCTCTTCGCGGCCGAAGGTTGGTGTGCGGCGGTGAGTGTCGCGAGCAGGTCGAGGGTGTCGGCGGTGGTCATTACGGCCAATCGGCCGACCTCTGGAGGGTGGATGCCCTGCTGCTCCTTGTGTTCGGCGGACGTGGTGAACCCGTCGCCGGCGACGGTGACGGTGTCTCCGTAGGGCCAGGGGCCGAGCAGGACGCCGTGGATGTCGAGTCGTTGTCCTTGGGTGAGCAGTGCGGCGGTCCGGGCGTGTTCGTGTGCCGCGGTGGCGTCGGCGATGAGGAGCAGCGGGGGTAGGGCTTCGGTCGACGGGTGGGCGTCGCGTAGCGCGGGAATGGTGTCGGCCTCGCGTGCGACGCAGACCCGGGTGCGGTGCAGAATCTGCTCCTCCACCGTGGTGAGGGCGTCGGTGAGGGTCTCGGTGACGATCAGGCCAGGCGTGTCCGCGACGAGGGCCGCCTGGTCATCCAGCAGGCCGGCCAGAACGGTCAAGGGCACGATCACCTGGCCGTGGTGGGCCTGCTCCGGTGTAGCGGCGGTGAGTGTGGATACCAGGAGCCCGCGCGCCGCTGCCTGCGCGGCCGGTCCGGTCAGTCCGAGGCCCGACGCCGGCCAAGCCCCGGTCGATCGGCCGGTCAGCGCGTCTGTGGCGGGGCCTGCGCCGGCCAGGGGCCCGGTTGTGCCGGTGCGGGGTGGCGCGGTCAGGGCCGGATCGGGGTCGGTGTGAGGGTGAGCTGCGGCAGCATCTGGGTCCGCCGCGAGGGTGGCCGCAGTCGCGATCGACCGTGAGGCGTTGCCGGAATCGCTGCTGGTGGCCGGGGCGTAAGACGGCGTTAGGTCGGGCAGCGCACGCCGGAGGATGGCCAGGACGGCGGGCAGGCGCGGTTGCGGACCGTGCTCGAGGGTGTTCGGGGACGCGTAGCGAGGCGAGGTGTGGTGTTTCCGGCGTGTCCACGCGAGAGCGGCGGCGGCCAGCAGCGCGGCGGCGAGCGCCGCTTCTATCCAGCCGCGGTCGCCGAGGGACACGCCGGGCTGGTCGCAGTCCGAC
>NZ_SMKJ01000059.1:0-27697 GCF_004348615.1 Micromonospora sp. KC207 | reverse complement strand
GCCCCGCCCAGCGGGCCCACCCTGGCCGCCGCGCGTGCCGCCGCCTCGGCGACGCCAGCCAACGGTGTCACCAACGGCGCTGCCGGCAACGGGGCCGCTCCCCGTGCTGTCGCCCCTGCCACGCCGGCCAACGGTGCCGCAGCGCGTGGTGCCGCCCCGACGACACCGGCCAGCGGTGCCGCCGCCCCGGGTAGGGGCCCCGCCAGTGGCAGCGGGCTGGCCGCCGCGCGGGCGGCGGCGGCCGGCCGGGGTCCGCGTACCCAGAATGGGGTCCGTAAGACGGCGGACGCCGACTGGGCGGGCGAGCCGCCCTACGACCCGGACTACGACGGGCCGGTGCGCGGCGGTGGCCGTCCGGGCCCGGCGGCGGTGGCCGCCCCGGCCTACGAGGGCTTCGACCCGGGCGACGAGCCGCTCGACGAGGTGATCGACGAGCGGACCGCCCGGCAGTCCAGCGAGGAGCAGGCGGTGCAGCTGCTCCGGGAGGCGTTCGGGGCGGAGAAGATCGACGAGGTGGACGCCCGCTGACGCGGGCGTCGCCCGTGCCAGGCAACACCTCGCGTCCCGGTTAGGCTGGGCGCGGCCGAGCAGACGAGTGCGAGAAGGAGCCATCCGTGCGCCCAGGTGGACAGCCGAACATGCAGCAGATGCTGAAGCAGGCGCAGAAGATGCAGCAGCAGATCGCCAAGGCCCAGGCCGAGCTGGCCGAGGCCGAGGTGACCGGCACCGCCGGGGGCGGCCTGGTCACGGCGACGGTTTCCGGCTCCGGCGACGTCAAGAGCATCAAGATCGACCCGAAGGCGGTCGACCCGGAGGACGTGGAGACGCTGGAGGACCTGGTCGTCGCCGCGCTGCACAACGCCGCCGAGGCGGCCCGGGCGCTGACGGAGCAGAAGATGGGCCCGGTCGCGGGTGGGATGGGCGGCCTCGGCCTGCCCGGTTTCTGAGCCCGGCCGACGCAGATGTACGAAGGTGCCATTCAGGACCTGATCGACGAGCTGGGGCGGCTGCCGGGCGTGGGCCCGAAGAGCGCGCAGCGGATCGCCTTCCACGTCCTGTCGGCCGACCCGGCCGACATCAACCGGCTGGCCGGCGCGCTGCGCAAGGTCAAGGAACTGGTGCGCTTCTGCACCACCTGCTACAACGTCGCCGAGTCCGAACAGTGCCGGATCTGCCGCGACCCGCGGCGGGGCGACGAGGTGCTCTGCGTGGTCGAGGAGCCCAAGGACGTGGTGGCGATCGAGCGTACGGGTGAGTTCCGGGGGCGCTACCACGTGCTCGGCGGCGCGATCAATCCGCTGGAGGGGATCGGGCCGGACAACCTGCGCATCCGGGAGCTGATGACTCGGCTGGGCGGCGGCGCGGTGCGTGAGCTGATTCTCGCCACCGACCCGAACACCGAGGGCGAGGCGACGGCGACGTACCTGGCCCTGATGGTCAAGCCGATGGGCATCTCGGTGACCCGGCTGGCCAGCGGCCTGCCGGTGGGCGGCGACCTGGAGTACGCCGACGAGATCACCCTCGGCCGCGCGTTCGAGGGGCGTAGGGCGGTCTGACACCAGGTGCCCTCAGGGACGGGTGTGACGTAACAGTTTGGCATCGCGCCCTCGGATCATTCGGCGAAACCCGACTTTCGCCTTCGATTCTTCGGTTGCATCGCGACTGGGACACGATCCGATACCAACCCGTACCCGGCCAGTTTCGGGGCGGTCCGAACGGGGGCTATGGTCACGCCCATCGGTGACCCTGTCACCACGTTGTCCGTATCCCCAAGGACGAGGTGAAGCACCCATGCGTGCACCCAGGCCGAAGGTCGCTGTCGCGGCCGTCGCTGTCGCGGCCCTCGCGGTAGCAGGCTGCGCCGAGAGCAACCGCGACGACAACTCCGGCGGTAGCAAGAAGGACACCATGGTCTTCGGCGTGGCCGGCGACCCGAAGGTCCTCGACCCCAGCTTCGCCAGCGACGGCGAGTCGCTGCGCGTGGCGCGCCAGGTCTTCGAGACCCTGGTCCGGCCGGAGGAGGGTGGCACCAAGGTCACCCCGGGGCTGGCCGAGTCCTGGACCCCGGACGCCGCCGGCACCACCTGGACGTTCAAGCTGCGTTCCGGCGTGAAGTTCCACGACGGCACCGACTTCAACGCCGAGGCCGTCTGCGCCAACTTCGACCGCTGGTACAACGCCAAGGGCCTCATGCAGAGCCCGGACGTGACCGCGTACTGGCAGGACGTCATGGGCGGCTTCGCCAAGAACGAGGACCCGGAGCTGCCGCCGAGCCTCTTCAAGTCCTGCACCGCCAAGGACGCCACCACTGTGGACCTGGCGTTCACCCGGGTCTCCAGCAAGATCCCGGCCGCGCTGATGCTGCCCTCGTTCTCCATCCACAGCCCGAAGGCGCTCCAGCAGTACGACGCCAGCAACGTCGGCGGCACCGCCGAGGACATCAAGTACCCGTCGTACGCGATGGAGCACCCCACCGGCACCGGCCCGTTCAAGTTCAAGTCCTGGGACGTCGCCAACAAGACGCTCACCATCGAGCGCAACGACGACTACTCCGGCACCAAGGCCAAGCTGAAGACCGTCATCTTCAAGACGATCTCCGACGAGAACGCGCGCAAGCAGGCGCTGCGCTCCGGCGACATCCAGGGGTACGACCTGGTCGGCCCGGCCGACGTCGAGCCGCTGAAGACCGAGGGCTTCAACGTCCTCACCCGCCCGGCGTTCAACATCCTCTACCTGGCCATCAACCAGAAGGGGAACCCGAAGCTGGCCGACCTCAAGGTCCGCCAGGCGATCGCGCACGCGCTCAACCGTCAGGCGCTGGTCGACTCGAAGCTGCCCCCGGGCGCCAAGGTCGCGCTGAACTTCATGCCCGACACCGTCGAGGGCTGGAACGGCGAGGTCACCAAGTACGACTACAACCCGGAGAAGGCCAAGGCGCTGCTGGCCGAGGCCGGCGCGTCGAACCTGACCCTGAGGTTCCACTACCCGACCGAGGTCACCCGGCCGTACATGCCGAACCCGAAGGACATCTTCGAGCTGCTCTCGGCGGACCTCAAGGCGGTCGGCATCAACGTCGAGGCCATCCCGCTGAAGTGGAGCCCGGACTACCTGAACGCCACCACCTCCGGGAGCAAGCACGACCTGCACTTCCTCGGCTGGACCGGTGACTACGGCGACGCCTACAACTTCATCGGCACCTTCTTCGACCGGCCGAAGGACGAGTGGGGCTTCAACAACGCCCAGCTCTTCGCCCAGTTCAAGGACGCCGACACCACCGCCGACCAGGCGGCCCGGGTGGAGAAGTACAAGGCCCTCAACAAGGCGGTCATGGACCTCCTGCCGGGTGTGCCGATCTCGCACTCGCCGCCGGCGATCGTGTTCGGCAAGGACGTGACCGGGATCAAGGCGAGCCCGCTCACCGACGAGCGGTACGCCACCGCCGAGTTCAAGTCCTGACCTGACGCAAGGAACGCGGGCGGGCGCCGTTACCCACGGCGTCCGCCCGTATCCCTCCGCACCCCTCCGAGGCCGCCGTGTTCCGGTTCATCGTCAGACGCCTGCTCCAGCTGATACCGACGCTGTTCGGGCTCTCCCTCCTGCTGTTCATCTGGCTGCGCCGGCTGCCGGGCGGCCCCGAGACGGCCATCCTCGGCGAGCGCGGCACACCGGAGATGCGCGCGGCCATTCGCCGCAACCTCGGCCTCGACGAGCCGATCCTGATCCAGTACGGCCGGTTCGTCCGGCGACTGATCAAACTGGACCTGGGCACCTCGACCTCCACCAAGCGCCCGGTCGTCACCGAGTTCTTCGAACGGTTCCCCGGCACCGTCGAGTTGACCGTGATGGCCATGATCATCGCTATCGGGATCGGCATCCCGCTGGGCTACCTGGCCGCCCGCCGCCGGGGCCGGCTGTTCGACCACCTGTCGGTCGGCGGCTCGCTGATCGGCATCTGCATCCCGGTCTTCTTCCTCGCGTACGTGCTCAAGGCGATCTTCTCGGAGAACCTCGGCTGGTTCCCGTCCAGCGGCCGGCAGGACCCGACCCTCGGAGCGACCCGGATCACCAACTTCTTCGTCCTCGACGGGCTGCTGACCCGGGAGTGGGACGCCGCCGCCGACGCGCTCTGGCACCTGGTGCTGCCGGGCCTCGCGCTGGCGAGCATCCCCCTGGCGATCATCGTCCGGATCACCCGGGCCAGCGTGCTGGAGGTGCTCAACGAGGACTTCGTCCGCACCGCCGAGGCCAAGGGCCTGACCGAGTCGACGGTCCGCCGCCGGCACGTGCTGCGCAACGCCATGCTCCCCGTGGTCACCTCGATCGGCCTGCTCACCGGCGGCCTGCTCTCCGGCGCGGTGCTGACCGAGACCGTCTTCGCCTTCAGCGGCATCGGGGCGTTCGTCGCCGAGGCGATCAGTCAGCGCGACTATCCCGTGCTGATGGGCTTCATCCTGATCATCGCGGTGGTGTACGTGCTGGTGAACCTCCTGGTGGACCTCTCCTACAGCGTGATCGACCCGAGGGTGAGGGTGCGATGACGAGCATCACCGGCAAGAAGCGCGAGAAGATCGACCGGCTCGCCGAGCTGGCCGCCCGGGACGACGAGCGCGGCGTGAGCCTCTGGCGGGAGGCGTTCCGCCGGCTGCGGCGCAACCCGGCCGCGATCGTCGGCGCGGTGATCCTGGCCCTGTTCCTGCTGATCGCCATCGTCGGCCCGTTCCTCGTCCCGTACCCGGCGGACGCCCAGCTCTGGAAGGGCGAGATCCGGGACAACATCGGCTACTTCCCGGGCCCCCGCGCCGACAACTGGTTCGGCGTCGACCACATCGGCCGCGACGAGTTCAGCCGGATGATCGTCGGCGCCCGGCAGACCCTGCTGGTCGGCGTGGTCTCCACGCTGATCGGCCTGGCCGTCGGGTCGCTCATCGGCGGCATCGCCGGGGCCAGCGCCGGCCTCGGCGGCAAGTGGGGCCGGGCCGTCGACAACGCCCTCATGCGCTTCGTCGACATGCTGCTGGCCATGCCGAGCCTGCTGCTGGCGATCAGCATCGCCGCGCTGCTCGGTGCCGGCCTCACCACGGTCATGATCGCGGTCGGCGTGGTCTCCGTGCCGGTCTTCGCCCGACTGCTGCGCGGGTCGATGATCTCCCAGGCCAACAGCGACTACGTGCTCGCCGCGACGTCGCTGGGCGTGCGGAAGCCGAAGATCGCGCTGACCCACGTGGTGCCGAACTCGCTCGCCCCGGTGATCGTCCAGGCCACACTGACCCTGGCCACCGCGACCATCGAGGCCGCGGCGCTGTCGTTCCTCGGTTTGGGCAACAACGACGCGTCCATCCCGGAGTGGGGCGTGATGCTCGCCGACGCGCAGCGCTATCTCGACGCCGCGCCCCGGCTCGCCGTCCTGCCCGCCCTCGCCATCATCGTGACCGCGCTCGGCTTCACCCTGCTCGGCGAGGCGATGCGCGAGGCCCTCGACCCGAAGCTGCGGAAGTAGGTCGGCGCTGGTGTGCGCAGCGCGAGAAGTGAGCCCGCGAGCCCCGCAGTCGCGAACGGAAGGCCGATAATGGCACTGCTCGAAGTGGACGATCTCTCCGTCACCTTCGCCCGGCGCGGTCAGCGCACCGTGCACGCCGTCGACGGGGTCTCCTTCTCCGTCGACGCGGGCGAGGTGGTCGGCCTCGTCGGCGAGTCCGGCTGCGGCAAGAGCGTCACGTCGCTGGCCATCATGGGCCTGCTGCCCAAGCAGCCCGGCCTGCGGGTCGGCGGCAGGGCCGTCTTCGACGGCACGGACCTGCTCCAGCTCGACGACCGGTCCCGGCGCGACATCCGGGGCCGGGACGTCGCGATGATCTTCCAGGATCCGCTCTCCTCGCTGAACCCGGTGATCCCGATCGGACTGCAGGTGACCGAGGTGCTCACCCGGCACCGGGGGATGAAGGGGGAGGCGGCCCGGAAGGAGGCCGCCGCCCTCCTCGACCGGGTCGGCATCCCCGATCCCCGCCGCCGGCTCAAGGAGTACCCGCACCAGCTCTCCGGCGGCATGCGACAGCGCGCCCTGATCGCCATGGCGGCGGCCTGCCGGCCCCGGCTGCTGATCGCCGACGAGCCGACCACCGCGCTCGACGTCACCATCCAGGCGCAGATCCTGGAGCTGCTCAAGGAGCTGGTCCGGGACTCCGGCACCGCGCTCGTGATGATCACCCACGACCTGGGGGTGGTCGCCGGCATGTGCGACACGATCAACGTGCTGTACGCCGGTCGGGTGGTGGAGACCGCCCGCCGCCGCCCGCTGTTCCGGCAACCGCGCCACCCGTACACCGTGGGGTTGCTCGGCTCGGTGCCGCGCCTGGACGCGGGGCGCGGCGAACGGCTCAACCCCATTCCCGGCTCGGTCCGGGACGTGCTGACCTGGCCGGACGGCTGCGCCTTCGCCCCGCGCTGCACGCGCCGGGTCGACGAGTGCGTGGGGGAGCCGCCAGAGCTGGTGCTCACCCACGACGGCCGCAGCTACCGGTGCGTCAACCCGGCCCCGGTCCCCGGCACGCCGCCCCCGCAAGCCACCGCCGCGACGACCGGTGCCGCGGACGGTGCCGCCGCGTCGACCGGTGCCGCGGACGGTGCCACCGCCGGCCCGGTGCCCGCACCACGCGAGGAGGAGAAGCCGTGACCGAGAGCGACATCCTCGTCGAGGTCCGCGACCTGAAGGTGCACTTCCCGATCAAGCGGGGGCTGATCCTCGACCGGGTGGTCGGCCACGTCAAGGCGGTCGACGGTGTCGACCTGAGCATTCCGCGCGGAAAGACGTACGGGCTGGTCGGCGAGTCCGGCTGCGGCAAGTCGACGCTCGGCCGGGCGCTGCTCCAGCTCAACCCGCCCACCAGCGGCGAGGTCCGCTTCGACGGCGTCGAGCTGACCACGCTGCCGGCCGGGAAGCTGCGCACCATGCGCCGCCGGATGCAGATGATCTTCCAGGACCCGATGTCGAGCCTCGACCCCCGGCAGAACGTCGAGTCGATCCTGACCGAGGGGTTGCAGACCCACGGCATCGGCGCCGACCGGGACGACCGGCGGCGGATCATCGGCGAGACCCTCGACGCCGTGGGGCTGCCCCGGTGGGCGCTGTCCCGCTACCCGCACGAGTTCTCCGGCGGCCAGCGGCAGCGCATCGGCATCGCCCGGGCCCTGGTGCTCGGCCCCGAACTGATCGTCGCCGACGAGCCCGTCTCCGCCCTGGACGTCTCCATCCAGGCCCAGGTGGTGAACCTGCTCGACGAACTCCAGGACAACCTCGGCCTGACGTACCTGGTGATCGCGCACGACCTCGCCGTGGTCAAGCACATCTCCGACGTGGTCGGCGTGATGTACCTGGGCGCGCTGGTCGAGGAGGCGCCGAGCGACCGGCTCTACAGCGAACCGCTGCACCCGTACACCCGGGCGCTCATGTCGGCCGTGCCGGTGCCGGACCCGGACGTGGAGGACCGCCGGGAACGCATCCTGCTCGCCGGAGACCTGCCCTCGCCGGCCAACCCGCCGTCGGGCTGCCGGTTTCACACCCGCTGCCCGTGGGCCCAGCCGACCCGCTGCGCCGACGAGCGGCCGGCGCTGCGGGAGATCGGCGCCAGCCGGGTCGCCTGCCACTTCGCCGAGCGGATCGCCACCGGTGAGCTGCGCCCGCACAAGGTGAGCGCCCAGATCGTCCGGCCCGAAGGCGAGGGCGAGGACCCCGCCGTCGTCTCCGCCCCGACCGAGCCCGGCTCGTACGTGTGAGGTGCAAGAAGGGGCCCCTGTTAACGCATCCGGTATAGCAGGGGACCCCTGTCAACGCCTGCGTGTCGACGCCCGCGGAACCGGTCAGCCCTCCGGACACTCAGCCCTCGGGGCGGTGGAGCAGGCCGACGGCGATCGCGTGCACGGCGTCCAGCCCGGCCGGGTCGGCCAGCGGGGCCCGCCCGCCGGTGACCGCGTACCACTCGTCGGCCTCACGGTACTGCACACGCAGGGCGACCTGGCCGTTCGCGTACTCGGTGCGCAGGGTCAGCTCGCCGGTCACCACGCCGACCTCGTCGGTCATCACGCCGCCGGGGCCGGGCACGATGTCGGCGGTACGGCTCAGCGCCCCGCCGCCCGAGGCTCCCGCGTCCGCGTCGCCATCCGCGCCCGCGCCCGATGTCTGCTTCGGGGCCGGTGCCGCCCCGGCCTCCGTCACGGCGTGCTCGGCCATGTGCAGCCCTCCAACATGTCGGCCAGGGCGGCCTTCTCGGCACTGGTCACCGTCAGCCGCCAGTGATGCTTGACCGTCACCCAGTCCTCGGCGTACTGGCACCAGTACGACCGGTTCGCCGGTTTCCACTGGGACGGGTCCTGGTCACCCTTTGCCCGGTTGGAGGAGGCGGAAACGGCGATGAGCTGCGGTCTTGTGAGATCGTTGGCGAAGTCACCCCGCTTGGCGTCGTCCCACTCGTCGGCACCCGAGCGCCACGCGTTGGCCAGCGGGACCATGTGGTCGATGTCCACGTCGGAGGGGTCGGTGAACGTCCGCCCGTCGTACACGCTCTCCCAACGGCCGGCGACCACGTTGCACCCGGAGAGTCGGATGTCCTTGCCGTCGCGTTTCAGCACGCTGTCGCGTACGTCGCAGTTCTTGCCGGTGTCCCGCCAGTGCGGGAAGCGGTCGCGGCTGTAGCCCTTCATCGACCCCGCGCTCGCCACGGTGAGCTGGTCGAGCCTGTCGCCGACGTTGCCGCCGCCGCTCGGCGGGGCCTGCGGCTCGTCGACCGCCGTGCAGCCGGCCGCCGCGACGGTGAGCGCCGCGGCGAGCGCGGCGGCCACGGCCACGCGACGTCCTGATCTGGTACGCACAGACGACACCTCTCCAGCTTGCGGGCTTCCGGCGATTGCGCACAGTACCCCGGCACCGTTTCCATGATTCGTGGCGTCCGGCGAATCGACCGGAGGAACACTGGTACCCGTGACCACACCCGCACCCGCGTCCGTGCCCGCGCTCCGGATGGGCACTCCCGCCGGCCGGGGCACACTGCTCGCCGCCATCCTCGCCTCCGGCATGGTGTTCCTGGACAGCACGGTGGTCAACGTCGCGCTGCCCCGCCTGGGTGCGGACCTCGGCGCCACCGTGGCCGGTCTTCAGTGGACCGTCAACGGGTACCTGTTGATGCTGGCCGCGTTCGTGCTGCTCGGCGGGGCGCTCGGCGATCGCTTCGGGCGGCGGCGGGTCTTCCTCTTCGGGGTGGTCTGGTTCGCCGTCGCGTCGGCGCTGTGCGGCCTTGCCCAGGGCACCGGCTGGCTGGTCGCGGCCCGGTTCCTTCAGGGTGCCGGTGGCGCGCTGCTCACCCCCGGCTCGCTGTCGGTGCTCCAGTCCAGCTTCCACCCCGACGACCGGGGACGGGCGATCGGCACCTGGTCCGGGCTGGCCGGGGTCTCCACCGCGCTCGGCCCGTTCGTCGGTGGCTGGCTGATCGACGCCCTGTCCTGGCGGTGGATCTTCTTCATCAACCTGCCGCTGGCCGTGCCGGTGGTGCTCGCCGCGCTGCGCTGGGCGCCGGAGAGCCGCGACGTGGACGTCTCGCGTACCGGATCGGGCCGGCGGCGCTTCGACGTGGCCGGCGCGCTGCTCGGCGCGCTCGGTCTGGGCGGCGTGACGTACGCCCTGATCGACGCCCCGGCCCGCGGCGTGACCTCGTCGCCGGTGCTGGCATCGGCGCTGGTCGGTGTGCTCGCCGCCGTGGCGTTCGTGCTGGTGGAACGCCGCCGGGGCGACGCCGCGATGCTTCCCACCGGGCTGTTCGGCAGCCGGATCTTCTCGGTGCTGAACGTCTTCACCGTGGTGGTGTACGCGGCGCTCGGCGGGTTCACCTTCTTCCTCGCCGTCTACCTGCAGAACGTCGTCGGCTGGTCCGCCCTGCTCACCGGCCTGGCCACCGTGCCGATGACGGTGCTGCTGCTGGTCGGCTCGTCGCGCGCCGGCGCGCTGTCGGCCCGGATCGGCCCCCGGCTGCCGCTGACCGTCGGGCCGGTCGTGGCCGCGCTCGGCCTGCTGCTGCTGCGCGGGGTGGGGCCGGGCGCGTCGTACTGGACGGACGTGCTGCCCGGGGTGACTCTCTTCGGCGTCGGCCTGACCCTCGTGGTGGCCCCGCTGACCGCCTCGGTGCTGGCCGCCGTGGCGGACCGGTTCGCCGGGGTGGCCAGTGGGTTCAACAACGCCGCGTCCCGGGCCGGCGGCCTGCTCGCGGTGGCCGCGCTGCCCCTGCTGGTCGGTCTGAGCGGCACCGGGTACGAGCAGGCGGGGGCCCTGACCGACGCGTTCCGGGGGGCGATGCTCTGGTGCGCGGGCGGGCTGCTGTCGGGCGCGGCGATGGCCGGGCTGCTCATCCACCGCCCGCCCCGCGGTGACGCCCACCGTGGCGCTGGTTAGGAAGGGCCCCTGCTGTACCGAAAGCGTTAACAGGGGCCCCTTCCTCACACCTCAGGCGTGGGCGCGGTTGACGGCGCTGGTGACCGCCTTCACGGAGGCGGTCACGATGTTCGCGTCCACCCCGACGCCCCACACGGTGCGGCCGTCGACCTCGCACTCGACGTACGCGGCGGCCTGCGCGTCCCCGCCGGAGGAGAGCGCGTGCTCGTGGTAGTCGAGCACCCGTACGGCCACGCCCACCGACTCCAGCGCGTTGACGTACGCGTCGATGGGGCCGTTGCCGACCGCGGCGAGCAACCGGGCGTCCTGCCCGCCGACGCCCACCCGGGCCTCGATCTCGACCTTGCCGTCGATGGTGCTGATGGCGTAACCGGCCAGCGTCACCGTCGGGTCGGTCTGGTGGTCGATCAGGTATTGCCCGGCGAAGATGTCCCACATGGTGCCGGGGTCGACCTCGCCACCACCGTGGTCGGTGACCTGCTGGACCACGCCGGAGAACTCGATCTGGAGCCGGCGGGGCAGGTCGAGCTGGTGCTCGCTCTTCATGATGTACGCGACGCCGCCCTTGCCGGACTGCGAGTTGACCCGGATGACCGCCTCGTAGGTGCGGCCCAGGTCCTTCGGGTCGATCGGCAGGTAGGGCACGGCCCAGGCGTACTCGTCGACCGGCGCCCCGGCCGCCGCCGCGTCGGCGTGCAGGGCGTCGAAGCCCTTCTTGATCGCGTCCTGGTGCGAGCCGGAGAAGGCGGTGTAGACCAGGTCGCCCGCGTACGGGTGGCGCTCGTGCACCGGGAGCTGGTTGCAGTACTCGACGGCCCGCTTGACCTCGTCGATGTTCGAGAAGTCGATCATCGGGTCGATGCCCTGGGAGAACAGGTTCAGCCCCAGCGTCACCAGGTCGACGTTGCCCGTGCGCTCGCCGTTGCCGAACAGGCAGCCCTCGATCCGGTCGGCGCCGGCCAGCAGCCCCAGCTCGGCGGCGGCCACGCCGGTGCCCCGGTCGTTGTGCGGGTGCAGGCTCAGCGCCAGGCTGTCCCGGCGGGGCAGGCGGTGGTGCATCCACTCGATCGAGTCGGCGTACACGTTCGGCGTGGCCATCTCGACGGTCGCCGGCAGGTTGATGATCAGCTTGCGGTCCGGCGTCGGGTCGATCACGTCGATCACCGCCGTGCAGACCTCCAGCGCGTACTCCAGCTCGGTGCCGGTGTACGACTCCGGGGAGTATTCGTAGTAGATCTCGGTGTCCGGGGTGTGGATCTCCGCGTACTTCTGGCAGAGCCGCGCGCCACTGGTGGCGATGTCGGTGACGCCGTCGCGGTCCAGCCCGAAGACCACCCGACGCTGGAGGGTGGAGGTCGAGTTGTAGAAGTGCACGATGGCGCGCTTCGCGCCGCGCAGCGACTCGAACGTTCGGTCGATCAGGTGCTCCCGGCACTGGGTGAGCACCTGGATGGTCACGTCGTTCGGGATCAGGTCCTGCTCGATGATCTGCCGGACGAAGTCGTAGTCGGCCTGGCTGGCCGACGGGAAGCCGACCTCGATCTCCTTGTAGCCCATCTGCACCAGCAGCTGGAACATCCGGCGCTTGCGCTCGGGGGACATCGGGTCGATCAGGGCCTGGTTGCCGTCGCGCAGGTCCACGGCGCACCAGCGGGGCGCGGCCTCGACGTGCCGGGTCGGCCAGGCGCGGTCCGGCAGGTCGATCCGGAACTGCTGCTGGTACGGCTGGTAACGCTGGTACGGCATCCGGCTGGGGCGCTGCCGGGCGATCGGATCGGTGTCGGTGTCGGGTTGAGCCATGGCGGAGTGTTCCCCCTGAAACTGTGGCGTCAGCAATCGGAAGGTCGGCGAGGCTGCCTCAGCGCGGCTGGGCCGGTGCGGCGACGGTGCCGGGGCCGGCGCGAGGCGCCGACGGGAGGTTCGGATCTGCTGGACGGCGCGCTTCGACTCCGCGACGAGGTGCCGGCCGGTCAGGCCCCGTCGCGGCGACCAAGGAGAAGGTACGCCCGCCACATGACAGAGTGACCCTACGTGATGGGACGGGGGGTGGGAAGGCCGGTCCGGACTTTGAGACCGGAGTCGCAGTGGGCGGACCCCGGGCGGCGGGGCCGCGCGCCCGGGGGCAGTCGAGCAACGGCGCGTTCGCCGTGGCCAGGAACACGACCGGCGGGGGTCAGGGTGTCGCCGCGCCCGTGGGGGCCGGCTCCGGCTTCGGCTCAGGCTCTGGCGCGGCGACGCCGAGCGGATCGCCGTCGGTCACCGGCCCGGGCAGCGCCACCGTGGCTGGCCCGGGCCCGGCCGGCCCGGCCAGGGTGAGCGTGCCGGCCGTGGTCCGCACGGCGGTCGGCGTGCCGTCGGGTGCGTAGCAGTAGATGCCGACGTCCAGCGGGGCGTTCAGCGAGGCCGAGGTCGTGTCGACCGAGTAGCAGGAGCCGCTCGCCCCCTGCGGTGGCCGGGCCGGGGAGACCGCGAGCGGGGCCCGCCGGTCGGTGAGCACCTCCAGCCAGTCGGTGAACGGGTGCTGCACCCGGGGGTCCAGCCGGCGCGGGACGGCGTCCGTCGGGTCGCCGAGGCGTACGCAGCTCGCCGGTTCCGGGCGGCCGGCCGACGGCAGGCCGCACTGGAAGAGCCCGTCGGCGGTGGCGGCGAGTGACACGTCCGCCGTACCGCCCAGCGCCCCGCCGGGGACGTCCACCCGCCAGGTGCCGTCGCCGGCGCTGGTCACCACGATGGCGCGGTCGGTGCCGTCGCCGTCGGCGAGGGTGTACCGGGCGACGAAGCTCCGGTCCTGGGCTGCCGCGGCCAGGGCGGCCAGCTCGTTCCGGGCGGCGTCGGCGTCGGTGATGGCGGGCGCGGGGTCGCCGGGCGTCGGTGGGGCCGGCGTGGGCGCCGGATTGTCGGCGCAGGCGGCGAGCAGGGCCGGGAGGGCGAGCGCCACGACGCCGGTCAGGCGCCGGGCCGTGTGGAGGTGGGCGTGCACCGGGTCATTCTGCGGTGCGCCGGGCGCGCCGGTGACCCCGCCGACGCCGGTGCGGCCGGCGTGTCGCGTACCCCTCGGCGGGCTGGACGGGGCGCGGCCGGGCCGGTGCGCGGGGGCCGGATGGTGGGATCACCTGACCCGGCCGTCTGGGCCGCCGGATACCCTGATGGGGTCTGACGAGCGCCGCCGGCTGGTCTGCCGGCGGTGCGGCAGGGTCAAGGGACGCGGGGAGGGAGTGCACCGTCGTGGCACTCGTGGTGCAGAAGTACGGCGGATCCTCCGTCGCCAACGCCGAGCGGATCAAGCGGGTGGCCGAGCGCATCGTCGCCGCCCGCAAGGCCGGCGACGACGTGGTCGTGGTGGTCTCCGCGATGGGTGACACCACCGACGAGCTGCTGGACCTGGCCAACCAGGTGAGCCCGCTGCCGCCGGGCCGAGAGCTGGACATGCTGCTCACCGCCGGCGAGCGGATCTCCATGGCGCTGTTGGCCATGGCCATCCACAACCTGGGGTACGAGGCGCGCTCGTTCACCGGCTCGCAGGCCGGTGTGATCACCACCTCGGTGCACGGCAAGGCGCGGATCATCGACGTCACCCCGGGGCGGCTCAAGGGCGCGCTCGACGAGGGCGCGGTGGTCATCGTCGCCGGCTTCCAGGGCGTCTCGCAGGACACCAAGGACGTCACCACGCTGGGGCGGGGCGGCTCGGACACCACGGCCGTGGCGCTCGCCGCCGCGCTGCACGCCGACGTCTGCGAGATCTACACCGACGTCGACGGCGTGTTCACCGCCGACCCCCGGATCGTGCCCAACGCCCGGCACATCCGGCACATCACCTACGAGGAGATGCTGGAGCTGGCCGCCTGCGGCGCGAAGGTGCTGCACCTGCGCAGCGTCGAGTACGCCCGGCGCGCGGGGTTGCCGATCCACGTCCGTTCGTCATACTCGACCAACACCGGCACGATGGTCACCGGATCGATGGAGGACCTTCCTGTGGAACAGGCACTGATCACCGGGGTCGCCCACGACCGCAGCGAGGCGAAGATCACGATCGTCGGGGTGCCGGACGAGCCGGGCGCCGCCGCGCGCATCTTCGACACCGTGGCCGGCGCGGAGATCAACATCGACATGATCGTGCAGAACGTCTCCACCGAGGGCACCGGCCGCACGGACATCTCGTTCACCCTGCCGAAGACCGACGGCCCGACCGCGATGGCCGCGCTCAGCAAGATCCAGGAGCAGGTCAAGTTCAAGGGCCTGCTCTACGACGACCACGTCGGCAAGGTCTCGCTCATCGGCGCGGGGATGCGGTCGCACCCGGGCGTCGCGGCCGGCTTCTTCGCCGCCCTCGGCTCCGCCGGCGTCAACATCGAGATGATCTCCACCTCGGAGATCCGGGTCTCCGTGGTCTGCCGGGACACCGACCTCGACAAGGCCGTCCGGGCCATCCACGACGCCTTCGAGCTGGGCGGCGACTCCGAGGCCGTCGTGTACGCGGGGACCGGGCGGTAACGCCGTGCCGTCGCTGCCCACCCTTGCCGTGGTCGGGGCGACCGGTGCCGTAGGCACCGTGATGTGCGAGCTGCTGTCGTCGCGGCGCAACGTCTGGGGCGAGATCCGGCTGCTCGCCTCCGAGCGGTCGGTCGGGCGGCGGGTGCGCTGCCGGGGCGAGGAGTTGACCGTCGGGGCGCTGACCCCGGAGGCGTTCGACGGCGTCGACGTGGCCATGTTCGACGTGCCCGACGAGGTCTCCGCCGAGTGGGCCCCGATCGCGGTGTCCCGGGGCGCGGTGGCGGTGGACAACTCCGGGGCGTACCGGATGGACCGCGACGTCCCGCTGGTCGTCCCCGAGATCAACCCCGAGCAGGTGCGCAACCGGCCGAAGGGGATCATCGCTAACGCCAACTGCACCACCCTCGCGATGATCGTGGCGATCGCCCCGCTGCACCGCGAGTACGGGCTGCGCGAGCTGGTCCTGGCGTCGTACCAGGCGGTCTCCGGGGCGGGGCAGGCGGGCGTGGACGCGCTGCACCTCCAGCTCGGCAAGATCGCCGGGGACCGCATGCTCGGCTCCCGTCCAGGCGACGTGCGGCAGGCGGTCGGCGACGAGCTGGGGCCGTTCCCGGCCCCGCTGGCGCTCAACGTGGTGCCCTGGGCCGGCTCGCTCGCCGACGGCGGGTGGTCGTCCGAGGAGCTGAAGATACGCAACGAGTCGCGCAAGATCCTCGGCCTGCCCGATCTGAAGGTCTCCGCGACCTGCGTGCGGGTGCCGGTGGTGACCGGCCACTCGGTGGCCGTGCACGCCGTCTTCGCCACCGAGGTGGACGCCGAGGGCGCCCGCGAGGCGTTGCGCAACGCCCCCGGCGTGATCCTGGTCGACGACCCGGCCTCCGGGGAGTTCCCGATGCCGATCGACGCCGTGGGCACCGACCCGTCCTGGGTCGGCCGGATCCGCCGCGCCGTCGACGACCCGCGCGCCCTCGACCTGTTCGTCACGGGCGACAACCTTCGCAAGGGCGCGGCCCTGAACACGGCCCAGATCGCCGAGCTGCTCGCCAAGGAGCTCACCGCCCGCTGACCCTCCGGCCGGGTGCGGTCGCTCAGGCGCCGGCGAGGCGGACGCCGTCGCGGCCCTGGCGCTTGACCACGTACAGGGCCTGGTCGGCGCGGCGCAGGGTCTGCTCGGGCGACTCGCCCGGCCGGGGCAGGGCGACGCCGACGCTGATGGTGCGGCCCGTGACCCGGGCCGCCTCGGCCAGCCGCTCGCCGATGCGGATCGCCTCCTCGGGGCGGTTCACCTCGATCACGGCGACGAACTCGTCGCCGCCGATCCGGTACAACTCGTCGCCCTGGCGCAGCGCCGCCTCCAGCGCCCGGGCCAGCCCCACCAGCAGCCGGTCCCCGGCCTGGTGGCCGTACGTGTCGTTGACGGCCTTGAAGCCGTCCACGTCGATGGCCAGCAGCGCCGTACGCCCGGGCGTGGCCCGCGCGATCCGCCGCCCGAACGGCCCGGTGTGCCCCAGCCCGGTCAGCGGGTCGGAGCTGGCCTGCTCGCGCAGCTGGGCCAGGGTACGCAGCCGGTCCAGGCAGGTCCACGCCTGCCCGGCGAGCAACTCCATCAGGTTGACCGTGGTCGGGTCGGGCCGCAGCAACCGCTCGTCGGCCACCAGCAGCACCCCGCCGCCGTCCGGCGGCCCGACGGGCACCGCGACCAGGGTGCGCACCCCGGCGTCGGCGAGCGGCCGGTACTCCTCGGTCGGCGGGTGCCCCTGCTCGCCGAGGGTGTAGCCGGAGCCGTGCCGGTGGGCGCGGGCGATCATCCGGTGCAGGGCCGGCGCGCCCGCCTCGGCCAGCTCGGCCCGGATGCGGGACTCCAGCTCGCCCGGCGCGCCGGGCGGCGCGCCCAGCCGGGGACCCGGCCCGTCGGTCAGCAGCAGCACGGCCGCGGAGAGGGTGGACACCTCCCGGGCCGCGCAGATGGCCGCGGTCATCAGGTCCCACTCGGTGGGGGCGGCGGTCAGCGCGGCGGCGTGCCGCAGCAGCTTCTCGCTGCGGCTCTCGGCGGGTGGGCCGCCCAGGGCGGTGATCCGGGCACCGAGCCGGGTGGCGACGCGGTTGGCTATCTCCAGCCAAGGGCCCAGCTCGACCGGGCCGGACCACTGGAGGTCGAGCACCCCGATCGGGCGGCCCGCCGGGTCGAGGACCGGCACGCAGACCTCGGCGGTCACGTCGGGGCGTACCGGGAGGTAGTCGGGGTCGGCGGCGACGTCTCCGACGATGGCGCCCTCGCCGGAGGCGTACACCCGGCCGACGATGCCAGCCTTCGGCGGGACGGTGGAGAAGACCTGCCAGGCACCGGTGGCCGCGACGCAGCGGAGCCGGTCGTGCACCTGGAGCAGCACGGAGATGGTGGCCGGCGCGTACCGGGCCAGCGCGGCGACGGTCCACTGGCACGCCTCGACGGCGGTCGACGCCATCGGCAGGCGGACCGTGACGTCCCGGACGACCCGGTGGTGATCAACGCGCACGTGGTTCCTACAGGTGAGGGGGAAAGTCGTCCGGCCAAGCGTACTCACCGCAGCTCAGCGGGGCATCGATCAAGATCGTCTTGTTCGTACACATGTGCTATCCGCAGGCTGTGGACGAGGCTGTGGGGTGACCTCGCCGCCGATAGCCTGGAGGCACCGGTCGACTTGGAGGACGCGATGCTCATCGCCCAGCTCAGCGACACCCACCTGACCACCGGTCCGCTGGCCGCCGAGCCCGCCGCCGCGCTGCACCGGGCGCTCGGCCGGGTGCACGGGCTGCGTCCCCGACCCGACCACGTGGTGATCACCGGCGACCTCGCCGAGCACGGCAGCCCCGAGGAGTACGTCGCGCTGCGCGAGCTGATCGCCCGGTTCCCGGTGCCGGTGCACCTGGTCGCCGGCAACCACGACGACCGCGAGTCCCTGCTCGACGTCTTCGGCGGCACGCCACACCTCGGCGGCGGCTACCAGGCCCACTACGCCGTCGAGCTGTCGGACGCGACCATCGTCGTGCTGGACTCGGTCGTCTCCGGCGAGCCGGCCGGCCGGCTCGGCCCCGAGCAACTCGCCTGGCTCGACGAGACGCTGGCCCGCCGGCCCGAGCTGCCCGCCGTCGTCTGCCTGCACCACCCGCCCGTCCCGGTGGGCCTGCCCTACCTCGACGCCATGCGCCTGCTCGACGGCGACGACCTGGCCACGGTGGTGGCCGCGCACCCGCACGTCGTCCGGGTCGTCGCCGGGCACGTGCACCGCCCGATCACGGTCGGTTTCGCCGGCACGGTGCTGACGACCGCGCCGAGCACTTGGCGGCAGTCGTCACTCACCCTCGACGACGGCGACCAGATCGGGTACGCCCTCGAACCCACCGCCTTCCTGCTGCACCTCGTCGCCGACGGCGGCTGCGTCACGCACACCGTGCAGGTGAGCCACGCGGCGGCCCTCACCGGCACGTTCTGACCCGGCGGAGTGCACGAGCCGCCGTGGTGCCGGCTGTGCGCGAGCCGCTCTGGTACGTCGCTCAGGGCTCGCACACGCACGCCGATCGGCTCGGCTGGTACCCCGGCGGGGGCCGGCCACCGGGCGACTGCGGACGTACCCCGGATGCCGGGACAGCCGAGTCGTCGGTGGCGGCCACGCTCACCGGGTGACCGGAGCCCCCGGTGCGTCGGCCGGCGCCGCCGTTCGCGTCGCCGGGCAGCGCCGTTCGCGTCGCGTCCTGCCGCCGTTCGCGCCGGCCGGCGCGGCCGTTCGCGTTGCGCTGCGTCACCGTTCGGCCGTGATCGGCAGGCCCTGCGGGTGTACTTGCCGACCCGGGCGCGCAACCGTCCACAATGGTTGAGCCGCGCCGATAGCCTTCGCTCATGTTCCGCGCCGGCACTCCTTGAGGGTCGGTCGTCAGCATGTGGGGGATCGTGTCGAAGAAGAGGCCGACCGGCATCGCCATGGCTCTCGCCGTCGCCGTCGGTAACTCGCTCACCCTGGCCGCGCCCGCGCAGGCCGCCACCCCGGCGATCCAGACCACGAAGGTCTGCTCCTGCTCGCGGGAAAGCAGCGGCAACTACACCAACTGCTGACCGGACGGCCGGCCCGTCCGGCCGGCGAGGCGAGGCGGCCGGCTCTCATGAGGGGGGAGCCGGCCGCCAAAGCCCGACGCTCCCGGGTGCCGGACGGGTCTGCCATCCTGGGAGCGATGACGACGACCTGGCAACACCTGCCCGCGCCGGCCCGCGAGATCGCCCGGGCGGCCACCGACGCCGTGGCCGCCGCCCGCGCGCGGGACCCGGAGGCGTACGACGAGGCGGCCGACCGGCTCGCCGCCACGGACCGGTCCGGTCTGGTCCTCGGCGCGGTGGTCCGCCTGCTGCTGGAGGAAACCCACCCGGACGGGCTGGACGGCGACGACGTCCGGCAGGTGCTGGAGTCGTGCGTGCGGGACGCGGCAACCTGGCGGCCGGACGTCGACCCGCACGTGGTGCTGGTGCTGCTCGCCGGCGCGCTCGGCGTGTACGACCCGAGCGACGACGCCACCCCGCCCGACCCGGCCACGCTCGCCCGACACGCGCCGCTGCTCCTCGCCGACCTGCTGGCCGCGACGGGTCAGCCGGTGAGCGGGACGAACCGGCCGCTCGACGGCCTGCTGGCCGCCGCGTTCGCCGAGATCCGGCGCACCGAGCTGAACGACTGAGAGGGTTCGCGAAGCGTTCACCTGCGGGTTCTGGTTGCAGGAATGTCGACTCTGTCTATATGTATGGGAGACGATGCTTTCCGCCTATCCGGACGGAGCACCATGAACCGTACGTTGCGCGTGGCCGCGACGACCCTCGCCGCCACCCTCGCCGCCACCGTCGGCGTGGCCCACCCCGCCTGGGCCGCCAGCTACTCCGCGCCCCTACAGACCGCGGTCGCGGCCCTGCCGGTGGCCACCGAGATCCGCACCGGCTACAGCCGGGACCTCTTCCCGCACTGGATCGACGCCGACGGCGACGGCTGCGACACCCGCAACGAGGTGCTGCTCGCCGAGGCGGTCGCCGCGCCGACGATCAGCGGCACCTGCACGCTCTCCGGCGGGCGCTGGTACTCCTACTACGACAACGCCTACTGGACGGCCACCGGCGACGTCGACATCGACCACATGGTGCCGCTCGCCGAGGCGTGGGACTCTGGTGCCCGCAACTGGTCCACCAGCCGCCGCCAGGCGTACGCGAACGACCTGGGTGACTCCCGCCCGCTGGTGGCGGTGACGGACAACGTCAACCAGTCCAAGGGCGACCAGGACCCCGCCACCTGGATGCCGTCGTACAGCTCCGCCCGCTGCCGTTACGTGAACGAGTGGGTGGCCACCAAGACCCGCTGGCGGCTCACCGTCGACACGGCCGAGAAGAACGCCCTGACGAGCTGGGCGAACTCCTGCCCCAACGTCACCATCTCGGTGACGTACGCGTACTGAACCATCAAGCCCCTCCGTGGAGGGGCCTTGATTCTGCTCTTACCTCTGATCGGAGTGGCCGGATTCGAACCGGGCAACCGGTTGAAGTGGCAGAGCCGATCTCACCGGCGAAGCTTCGGTTTGCCGTCTCTGCGGGCTACGGCAGCGGTAATCAGGGCGACTACTGCTCCAGCCGAGTGGGTCACGACGAGGAAGGCCAGTAAAGGGAGCACCGACAGGGCGACTACCAGTCCCCAGACGATGGCCGTCTGTGAGGGGGGCGACTGGACCGCGATCCCCCAACCCCACACGTATGCAGCCAGCAGCACCATCCCGCCGATGACGGCAGTGACCGGCGCTGCGGCCGAACGAGTCCTACGGGCAACCAGATCGCCGAAGAGAACGGCCGGAAGGGTTACCAGAGCTGTGACAGCGGTGCCCAGCACAGTAGCCAGCAGGACCGCCGTGGGGCCTGCCAGAGGACCGCCCGGGTCGAGGCCGAACAGCCCCGAGGCAACCAGCAGCACAACGTAGATCAACGCCGCTTCGACAGGAAAGACCAGCCAGCTCAGTCCGGCCCCAGCCGCGTACCTCGCCACATGCCCCAGACCTGCGAAGATTTTCACGCGGCGCAAACTACCATCGGGCCAGCTCACGGTGCTTGCCATGGGTACGGACCAGTCCGGTCCTCCGTGAACCCACACGCAGTTGACGGGCCGTTTCCCGGACGTCGAAGCGGGACTGCCGATGCCTGGTCACGTGCCAGAGGTGAACACCTCTTGCCAGCGCTTGGGATGGGCTGGAGCATCACGGTCATCGGCCAAGTGCCGGCAAGGACTGGCATCCGCTTGAGCTGGTCTTCGCCTCAACTGTCGGCACTGCCCTCGACGCGGCCAACGTCCGCCGGGCCTTCCGCCGAGTTGTCACCCTGGCTGGCCTCGATCCGGCTGCCTGGACGCCGTGCGAACTACGGCCCAGCTTCGTATCGCTGCTTCCCGACAGTGGGATGAGTCTGAAGACATCGTTGACCTGTGCGGGCGCTCTGGAACCACCGTCACGGAGCTGGTCTACCGACATCAGCTCCGGCCGGTGCTGCTCCAGGGCGCGGCGGTCATGGACCGCATCTTCGCGGTGGCTCCGGACCGGTAGTCACTCAGTTAGTCGCCCAGGAAAGACCAGAGGGCACATCCATCGACTGGATGTGCCCTCTCACCTGGTCGGGGTGGCCGGATTCGAACCGACGACCTCTTCGTCCCGAACGAAGCGCGCTACCAAGCTGCGCCACACCCCGAGGCGTGCCGACAAATAGTAGCCCACCCGGTCCGATGGTCAAACTCGGTACCCCACCCCTCCCGCGACCCGCGCAGGGCCCGCCGGCAGCCCCTGCGCCGGCCCGGGGGCAACTCCGACCGCAGGGCCGTGACCAGCCAGGCCGCCCACTCGGCCCGTCCGAGCCGCCCTTGGGCGGCCCGACCGGTACCAGGAGCCGGGGCGGCGGTAGCACGAACGGGGCAGCTCCATAGGCGGCGTACATCACAATTGGCGGCCCCGGCCCCGGCCCCGGCTGGCCCAAAGCCCGAAGCCCGAAGCCCGGGGGGGGCGAGCGTCAGCGCGGGATCAGGGTGAGGATGCTCGCCTCGGGCCGGCAGGCGAACCGGACCGGCGCGGTCGGGTGGGTGCCCAGGCCGGCCGAGACGTGCAGCCAGGAGTCCGAGCCCGGCCAGCGGTGCAGGCCCTTCGCCATCGATCGGGGTAGCCCGCAGTTGGTCACCAGCGCGCCGTAGCCCGGCACGCAGACCTGCCCGCCGTGGGTGTGGCCGGCCAGCAGCAGGCCGAAGCCGTCGGCGGCCATCTCGTCGAGCACGGCCGGCTCGGGGGAGTGGGACAGCGCGATCGACAGCTCCGCCGAGGTGGAGACGGGGCCGGCGACGGCCGGGTAGTCGTCGCGCGCGATGTGCGGGTCGTCGACACCGACCATCTCGACCAGCCGTCCGCCCGCCTTGAGCGTCGTCCGGGCGTTGTTCAGGTTCGCCCAGCCGGCGCCGGTGAAGACGTCACGCAGCTCGTCGTACGGCAGCTCGGCGCCCTCGTTGTACTCCCGGTCGGGCAGGAAGTAGCTGAACGGGTTCTTCAGCACCGGCCCGGTGTAGTCGTTGGAGCCGAACACGAAGGCCCCGGGGAAGTTCAGCAGCGGCTGGAGGGCGCGCAGCACGCCGGGCACCGCGCCCGGGTGGGCCATGTTGTCGCCGGTGACCACGACCAGGTCCGGGTCGAGCGCCGCGAGCGACGCCACCCAGTCCTGCTTGCGTCGCTGCTCCGGCATCATGTGCAGATCCGACAGGTGCAGCACGCGTAGCGGCTCGGTGTCGGCCGGCAGCACCGGCACGTCGAACCGACGCAGGGTGAACATGTTGCGCTCGACGAGTGACGCGTATGCCAGGGTGACCGCTCCGGCCGCGATGGTGCCCGCGCCGAGTCGGAATAGTGTGCGCTTTCGCATGCCGTTCAGGGTAGTTTCACCGTCCATGAGCACGCTGAAGGACCGCCTCACCGCCGACATGCGCGCTGCCCTGAAGGCGCGCGACGAGCTGACCACCTCCACCCTGCGGATGGCCCTGGCGGCCGTTGGCACGGCCGAGGTCGCCGGCAAGGCCAAGCGCGAGCTCACCGACGACGAGGTGCTCGCTGTGTTGACCAAGGAGGCGAAGAAGCGGCGCGAGGCCGCGACCGCCTTCGCGGACGCGGGGCGCGCCGAGCAGTCCGCGAAGGAGACCGCCGAGGGCGACGTGCTGGAGTGGTACCTGCCGAAGCAGCTCTCCGACGACGAGCTTGCCGAGCTGGTTGCGGAGGCGCTTGCCGCTGGCGGCTTCACCGGCAAGGCGCAGATGGGCCCGGCGATGAAGGCGGCCCAGGCTGCGGTGGCCGGCCGGGCCGAGGGAGGCCGGGTGGCCGTCGAGGTGCGCCGCCAGCTCGGCCTCTGAGCCCTCCGGGCGGCCCCGAGGGGGTACGTCCACTGCCGACCACGCCGCACCACGCGAAACGGGCGGGCACTCCCTGTCGGGGGTGCCCGCCCGTCGTGTCGTCACGCCGAGCCGGGTGTGGCCCGGTCAGCCGTTGCGGCCCGGTCGGCCGCCTTGGCCGGGTGGGTTGCCCGGGCCGGGCCCGGCGCCGTTGTCCGGCGGGCCGGCCGGGGTGCCGCTGCCGCTGCTGACCTCGATGACCACCACGCCGCCCTTGATGGTGCGCCCGTTCGGGCTGGTGCCGGCGACCTTGCCGGCCGCGCAGCTCGACGGGACCCGGGCCGAGGAGACCACCGGGTCGAAGCCCGCGCCCCGGAGCCGGTCCTTTGCGGTCTCGACGTCCACGCACTTCACGTCGGGGATCGAGCGCTGGTCACCCTCCATGATCTTGCCGCTGGGCGGGGTGAACTCGATGCCCTTCTTGCCCTTCATGGCGTCGCGCAGCGTCTCGTACACCGGGGGGTTGATACCCGTCGGGGTGTTGTGGCCCATCTGCTGGTTGGTCTGCGGCCAGTCCGGGTCGGCCATGATGCCGGCGACCGAGTACTGCTTGGTCATCGCGACCAGCGAGGAGGTCTTCTCCGAGTCGGTGGTGCCGGACTTGCCGGCCACCGGCTTGCCGACGATCCGCCGCACCTCGCCAGCGGTGGCGCCGGTGCACCGGGAGGTGGACGACCGGTCGCCGACCGGGCAGCGGGCCGCGTCCACGGCCGCGCGGGCGACGTCGGTGCTGATCCGCTGCTCGCAGCGCGGGTTGGCGATGTCCAGTTTCTTACCGTCCGGGCCCTTGATCTCCTGCACCGGGATCGGCTCGCAGTACTTGCCGTCGGCGGCGAGGGTGGCGTACGCGTTGGCCAGGTCCAGCGGGGTGGTGGCCGACACGCCGAGGGTGAACGCACCCCACTGGTGCGCCGCCTCCTTGTTGTTGGCGAAGTCCGCGTCCTCGGTCGAGCGGAACTGGATGCCCAGCTTCTGCGCCGCCTTGACCACGTTCTCCGAGCCGACCTGCTGCTGGAGCGGGACGAAGAAGGTGTTCACCGAGCGACCGAAAGCGCTCCACATGTTGTGCACGCCGGCCATCGACTCCACCGAGTTGGTCGGGCAGTAGAAGTGGGTGCCCGGGCAGGCGGCGGAGCTGCTGCTGTCGATGATGTATTCCGACTTGAACTGCTTCGGCGAGTTGATCGTGTAGCGAAGCGGGATGCCCTTCTCCAGGGCGGCCACGATCGTGAAGATCTTAAAGGTCGAGCCGGCCTGGTATCCCTTGATGTCGCCGCCGCCGGTGAGCAGTGGGTTCACCGTGTTGGGGTAGTTGCCCCGGATGCCCTTGCTGCGCTTGCGCGGGTCGGTGCTGAGCTTGTTCTGTGGTTTCCTCGGGTCGTCGATCTTGAAGTTCCGGTTCACCGAGAGCGCGCGGACCCGGCCGGTGCCGGGCTCGACGACCGCGACCATCCGGGCCGCCTTGCTGTTGACGCCCAGGTTCTTCCGGACGGCCTTGTCGGCGGCGTTCTGCGCCTGCGCGTCGAGGCTGGTGACGATGGTGTAGCCGCCGCTCTTGAGCCGCCGCTCCCGGTCGTACGAGGTCGAGCCGAAGGTTTCCTGCTGCATCCACCAGCGGTAGAAGTAGTCGCAGAAGAAGCCCCACTCCTTCTTGTTGGTGGCGACGCAGCCGTTCGGGGTGGTCTTGTCCTTGACCACCATCTTGGTGGCCTTGGCCGCCTCGCCCTCCTCCTTGGTGATGGCACCGATCTTGATCATGTTGTCGATGACGTAGTTGCGCCGGTCCAGGGCCAGCGGGTACCCGGTCTTGGTGGTCGGGTCGTTCGTGGTCGGAGCCTTCACCATGCCGGCGAGCATGGCCGCTTCCTCGATCTTGAGCTTGTTCGGCGGCTTGCCGAAGTAGACCTGGCTGGCGGCGTAGATCCCGTACGCGCCGTTGCCGAAGGAGGCGAGGTTCAGGTAGCGGGTGAGGATGTCGTCCTTGGAGAACTCCTTGTCGACCTGGAGGGCCAGCCGCATCTCGCGCATCTTGCGCTTGCTGGTGTCCTCGGTCGCGGCTACCACGTCGGCCGGGTGGGTGGCCGAGTACGCGATGGCCAGCCGGACGTACTGCATCGTCAGGGTCGACGCGCCCTGCTGGGAGTTCGCGCCGGACTGGTTGTTGACGAACGCCCGGGCGACGCCGTTGAGGTCGACGCCGTTGTGCTTGTAGAAGTCGTGGTCCTCGGCGGCGATGATCGCCTTCTGCATGTACGGCGAGATGTCCGCGAGCTTGACGTCGCGCCGGTTCTCGTCGTACATGGTCGCCAGCGGTGTCTTGCCGTCGGAGGCGAGCAGGTAGCTGATCTGGGGCGCCTGGCCCACCGTCAGCTCCTTGGGCAGCGCCCCGAAGGTCTCAGCGCCGGCCTTGGCGGCCAGCCCGGACATCGCCACTGCGGGGAAGGCCGCCGCCGCGACCACCACGCCGGCCAACAGGCCACAGACGAGCAGCGATGCGGCGTTGGTCAGCACATTGTGGTCACGTTTCCGCATCCAGGTCACCTCGACAGGGTACGCGAGTAGGGAACGAGGGGCGCTGGGGCATCTTTTCCCCATTTCCTGCGCGCGCCGACCTCGTTGTGCTAAACGCACGAGCCCTGGTGCTGGGTTGCGCGGGTCCGCGTCGAGTCTCCACCGATCGGAGGAGCGGCGCAGCGTTTTCACGTACTGCGGCTGGGTAGACGGGGGCCGAAGGCCCGGGAAGCCGGGAGTGTCCGTAATGATGGATTTTGCCGACAACGTTGCGTAATCAGCCGACTACAGAGCATGATGGTGGCGGCGACTTAGCCACACGTCGTCCGTGCCGCCCTGGGGAGGGCGGGCGGATGACCGGGGGGATTCGACGGCTGGTCGCGCGAGGTCGGTAGGTACTGCAAGGGGGGACGTATACACATGGGCATGATCACTGACTGGCCGTCACTGGCGGCGTGTCAGAACGGGGACCCGGACGCGCTGTTCGTACAGGGCGCTGAACAGAATGTGGCGAAGCGGATCTGCCGGAGCTGCCCAGTTCGGTACGAGTGCCTGGCCGACGCGCTCGACAACCGGATCGAGTTCGGGGTGTGGGGCGGCATGACCGAGCGGGAGCGCCGGGCCCTGCTGCGCCGGCACCCCCAGGTCGCGAGCTGGCGCAAGATGTTCGAGGCGGCCATGAAGAAGAACGCGAAGGACCGGTCCGGCAAGGACAAGGTCCTCGTCCCGGCCGGCTGACGGCCGGTCAGGTCACAACCGGCTGATCGCCGCGCCGATCGTCCGCAGCCCGTCGACGTCGTGCACGTCGGCGGGCTGCGCCGTCACCGACACCGCCGGCACCTGCGGGAACGCCTCGGTGAACCGGGCCGCCACCCGCTGCTCGCGCAGCGCCTGCTGGGCCAGCGCGGCGTGCGCCCGCAACACGTCGACCGTGCCGTCGTGCCCGCCGGCCTCGGCCAGCCGCTCCGCCGCAACCAGGCACGCCTCGGCGTCCAGCGCCGGCACCGTCGGCCGGTGCACCCGGTTGAGCACCAGCCCCGCCAGCGGCATCCGCTCGGAGCGCAGCCGCCCGGCGAAGTACGCCGCCTCCCGGACCGCGTCGGGCTCCGGGGCCGCGACCAGCAGGAACGCCGTCTCCCGCGCCTGGAGGATCCGGTACGTCTGCTCGGCCCGCTGGCGGAACCCGCCGAACATCGAGTCCAGCGCCGCCACGAAGCCGGACAGGTCGGTGAGCAGCTGCGCGCCGAGCACCTTCTGCACCACCTTCGAGAACATCCCGAAGCTCGCGGTGACGAGGCTGAACATGCTCCGGCCCCCGCTGCGCGCCGGGGCCAACAGCATCCGCAGCATCCGCCCGTCGAGGAACCGGGAGAGCCGGGCCGGCGCGTCCAGGAAGTCCAGCGCCGAGCGGGACGGCGGGGTGTCCACCACGATCAGGTCCCACTCGCCCCGGGCGTGGAGCTGGCCGAGCTTCTCCATCGCCATGTATTCCTGGGTGCCGGCGAAGGTCGAGCTCATGGCCTGGTAGAACGGGTTGGCGAAGATCTCCGCCGCCTTCGCCGGGTCGGTGTGCTGGAGCACCACGTCGTCGAACGTGCGCTTCATGTCCAGCATCATGGCGTGCAACTCGCCGCCGCTGGCCTCGACGTCGATGCCCTTGACCTGGCGGGGCGTGTTGTCCAGCTCGGTCAGGCCCAGCGACTGGGCCAGCCGGCGGGCCGGGTCGATGGTGAGCACCACCGTGCGTCGGCCGTGTTGCTCGGCGGCACGCAACGCGAGCGCGGCGGCGGTGGTCGTCTTG
>NZ_SMKJ01000589.1:0-1307 GCF_004348615.1 Micromonospora sp. KC207 | reverse complement strand
GAGGCTCAGGCCGGCGCGGGGGCTTTTGGGTCGAGGCGTTGCAGGGTGCAGTAGGCGTGGGCGGCGGCCACGAGGGTGACGTGGTGGTGCCAGCCTTGCCAGGTGCGGCCTTCGTAGTGGTCCAGGCCGAGGCCGGTCTTCAACTCCCGGTAGTCGTGCTCGATGCGCCAACGCAGTTTCGCCCATCGGATCAGGGAGCGTTTCGCTGTGGTGGCCGGCAGGTTCGACAGCCAGTACTTGGTGGGCTCGGCCTGATCGGGTGGCCACTGGGCGATCAGCCACGCTTCGGGCAGGTCCTGGTCGCGGTGCGCGGCGAGCAGGACGCGTCCGGCTGGCCGGACCCGCAGGAACACGAACCGGGAGCGCATCTTCACCGGCCTACTGGCGCGGGTGCGGGAACCGTCACGCCAGGACACCGAGCGGGCCGCGGCTGCGCCGTGGGACAGGACCAGGTCCTTGACCGAGATAGCTGCGTCTCGGTAGCGCTGTTTCGGCGGTGGTCCCACCCCGCTGTACGGCGGTGCGGTACGGACCGCCGTCTGGGGGTACACACTGATCGTGGTGGCGACCTGAACCACATAGGACAGCCCACGCTCGGCCAGGCCATGGCGGAACTCGCCGCTGTCGCCGTACCCGGCGTCAGCCACGATCAACGGCGGTCGCAGGCCCCACCCAATGGTTTCGTCAACCGTGTCCAGGCCCAGGCGCCACTTCTCCCGGTGCCCGACGTCGTCGGGGATCCCGGCCCGTGCGCGCCGCTGGTCGACGTCCGCCGCGGCGGCCGGCGAGGCGGGATCCCACGACTCGGGCAGGAACAGCCGCCAGTCGACCGGACACGATGCGGTGTCGGTGACCAGGTTCAGACTCACCCCGATCTGGCAGTTGGTGACCTTGCCCGCCGTGCCGGTGTACTGCCGGGCCACTCCCGGCGACGCGGTCCCGCATTTGAGCCAGCCGGTGTCATCGAGGGCCCACGCCGCCGGCGTGATCGCCCGCTCCATCCGCACCGCCAGGCGGCGCCGCACCGGCACCACGTCCCACGGGCTGTTCGTCACGAAGTGGTTCAACGCCTGATCGTGCACACCCGGCAGCCTGCCCGCCATCGGCTGGATCGACTTGCGCCGCCCGTCCAGCATCAATCCGCGCACATACTGTCCAGCCCGGTCCTGCCATCCGGCCCGGGTCAACGACCCAAACACGTCGCTGGTGAAATCGGCCAGATCGGCACGAAGGCGCTCCACTTCCCGAACATCCACACCGGAGCTAACGACTCAACGAACCTACAGCCCACGAACTACACCAAAATG
>NZ_SMKJ01000588.1:0-1324 GCF_004348615.1 Micromonospora sp. KC207 | reverse complement strand
GGTCGGCGGCGCGGTCGTGGGGGGCGTGGTGGACTCGAACTGGCTGAAGAATCTCCAGATCTCACCCGACGTCCAGGTCCGGGAGTCGTTCGGAGTGGAGGACCCGTCCACGGGGCTGGGCGTGTGGTCGCCGTCGAAGGCTGCCCACTGCACGGGGTAACCAGCCCGGCATCCGGAGTAGACGGTGGTGATGTGGGTCAGGCTGCCCCGGCTCGGCTCGCGTGGGCTCTGCGCGGTGCAGCCGTTGTTCCTAACAAACGTGTCGCGCAGTGACCGGCCCATCGAGATGTTGAGCACGCTGTCGTAGGTGCCGTGGATGCCGAAGTACGGGACGGGTTGGGTACCGCCGTTGCAGCCGCTGAGGTTGGCGCCGGACAGGACGGCGACCGCCCGCACGATGGTGGGCCGGGCGCAGGCCACCGCGTAACTCATGGCCCCGCCGTAGCTCCAACCGAGCGCGAAGCGCTGGGTCGTGTCGACGCAGAGGTCGTTCTCGATTTGCCGGGAGATGTCGTCGAAGAGGGTCAAGTCTCGACCGTTGGGGTTGGCCCAGCCGTTGTCGATGCCCTGCGGCGCGACGAAGATCGCGCTATTGTTCGACAGCGGCTGGAGCCCGTAGTAGCCGGCCGAGGCGACGTTGTTGGCCGAGCCGTTCAGCCAGTGGAAGCCGAAGATTAGCCGGTAGGGGCGGTTTCTGTCGTATCCGTCTGGGATCCGCAGGATGTAGCTGCGATTCTGGCCGCTGCTCTGGATCGTGCGCGTCCCGTTGGTCAGCGTGGGGGCCCTACCGCAGCCGCTGGTCGTCGCGAGGGTGCCGTTCGTCGCGGCCACCGCTGCCCCGTGGAAGCCGCCGCTCAGCGCGCCGCCGGCGGTGGCCGCGAGAAGCACCGCCGCGGCCGCGATGGATGGGAGGAGGTACCTGCGTTTCCACATCGCCTGGCTCCTTGCCATTGATGGTCGTGTCCCGGTGGAACTGATTGCGCTGGTGGCCCGCGGCGGGCCCGGCCTTGCGCCGAGCCCGCCGCGTCAGTGCCGTCCGGTCCTGATGGTGACTAGCGTTGCAGGGTCAGCAGGCCCGGTCGGTACGGCAGGAGGCCGTAGTCCGTGCCGTCGGAGCGGGGGTCGCGCCCCTGGTAGAGCAGTTGGAGGTTGCAGGGGTCGATGGTCATGGTCTGGTCGGCGCTGGTGCGCAGCAGTTCACCGTGGCTGATGTCGTTGGTCCAGGTGGCGCCGCTGTTGGCCTTGCCGGCGAAGGGGTTGCTCTCCGTCGCGGCCTGCGGGGTCCACGAGCCGTCCAGGCTGGTGGCGGTGAACGAGCGGAAGT
>NZ_SMKJ01000587.1:0-1332 GCF_004348615.1 Micromonospora sp. KC207 | reverse complement strand
GACGGAGGCGCCGCTGAGGGCCGGGCGCTGCGGCTCGGCCGGCGGCTGCGAGCCGTCGGCGGGCTCGTCCTCGTCGAGCATGGTGGCCTCGTCGAAGGGGCAGCGCCCGGCGAGCACGTCCCGGGCCTGCTCGCGGTCGAACTCGCCGGTCCAGGTGCCGACCAGGACGGTGGCCACGGCGTTGCCGGCGAAGTTGGTCAGCGCGCGGGCCTCGGACATGAACCGGTCGATGCCGACGATCAGTCCGACGCCGTCGAGCAGGTCGGGACGGTGCGACTGGAGGCCGCCGGCCAGGGTGGCCAGGCCGGCACCGGTCACCCCGGCCGCGCCCTTCGAGGCGATGATCATGAACAGGAGCAGGCCGACCTGCTCGCTGATCGACATCGGCTTGCCCATGGCGTCGGCCACGAACAGCGACGCCATGGTCAGGTAGATCGCGGTGCCGTCGAGATTGAACGAGTACCCGGTGGGCACGGTGATCCCGACGACGGGCCTGCTGACACCGATGTGCTCCATCTTGGCGATGAGCCGGGGCAGCGCCGACTCCGACGACGAGGTGGACAGGATCAGCAGGAACTCCCGGCCCAGGTAGCGCAGCAGGGAGAAGATCGAGATGCCGGAGACCAGACGCAGCAGCAGGCCGAGCACCACGACCACGAAGATCAGGCAGGTGGCGTAGAAGCCGAGCATGATCTGGGCGAGGCTGGTCAGGGCGTCCATGCCGGTCGCGCCGACGACGGCGGCCATCGCGCCGAACGCGCCGATCGGGGCGACCCACATGATCATGGCGAGCACCTTGAAGACCAGTCGTTGCAGCAGCCCGACGGCGCGCAGGACGGGCTCGCCGCGACTGCCCAGGCCCTGCACGGCGAAGCCGACCAGGAGGGCGACCAGCAGCGTCTGGAGCACCTCCCCCCCGGTGAGCGCGGAGACCAGCGTGGTCGGGATGATCCCGAGCAGGAACTCGGTCGTACCCCCGCTCTCGCCGCTGGCCGCCGCCTGGCCGGCGCTGGCGGCCTGCGTGCCGAGGTCCAGGCCGGCGCCCGGCTGGATCAGGTTGCCCACGACGAGGCCGATGGCCAGCGCGACGGTCGACATCAGCAGGAAGTAGCCGAGCGCGAGGCCGCCGACCTTGCCGACCTTCGTGGCCTGCCGCACGGAGCCGACGCCGAGGACGATCGTGCAGAAGATCACCGGGCTGATCATCATCTTGATCAGCGAGACGAATCCGGTGCCGAGCGGTTTCAGCGCCTTGCCCACCTCGGGCGCGACGAGTCCGACGACGATGCCCGCGATCGCGGCGGCGATCACGGCCAGGTAGAGGTATCGGGT
>NZ_SMKJ01000586.1:0-1349 GCF_004348615.1 Micromonospora sp. KC207 | reverse complement strand
GGATCGCGGCCTGTAGCTCCCGCAGCTCACCGGCGGGGTCGAGGCCGAACTCGGCGACCAGTCGGGCGCGCAGGTCACCGTACGCGTCCAGCGCCTCGTTCGTGCGGCCCTGACGGTGCAGCACCAGCATGAGCTGGCCCACGAGGCGCTGCCGCAGGGGATGCTCGGCCACCAGCTCGGTCAGCTCGTCCAGTGCCTCCCGGGAGCGGCCCAGCCGCACGAGGGCCTCCAGCCGGTCCTCGACGGCCGTCCACCTCGCCTCCCGCAGGCCGCCGCAGAGCCGGTCCCGCGTCTGCGGCGGGGCCACGTCGGCCAGCGGATCGCCGCGCCACAGCGCGAGGGCCCGGTCGAACAGCTCGACGGAACGCTCGTCGTCGGTCGCGCGTGCCCGGGCGAGCAGGTCGGTGAAGCGGTGCACGTCGACCGAGAGCGGATCCACCCGCAGCAGGTAGCCCGCCCCCCGGTGCAGGATCTCGGTGCGGACGGCGGGCGGGGGGTCGGCGTCGGCGACAGCCCCGGCGGCGGGTCCGGCGGCGATAGGCCCGTCGGCGGCGCGCAGGGCGGCGCGCAGCCGGGAGACCAGGGCCTGGACGGTGCCGCGCGCCGAGGCCGGCGGGGCGGCCCCCCAGACCAGGTCGATCAGCCGGTCCACCGGTACGACTCGGTTGGGCTCCAGCAGCAGCACGGCAAGCACCAGGCGCTGCTGGCGGCGGGCGCCGAGGTCGAGCGGCACGCCCGCCGAGTACGCCTCGACCGAGCCGAGGACCCGGAACTCCACGGACCCACCTCCCCCGACGCGTCAGTATGAACGATCGCCGGCAAGCGGACGGCAGAGGTGTGGCAAGCGTCCCCGGTGATCCTTTGACGACGTCTCGGACCTCGACAAAGGACTGATCATGAGCACTCGACGCATTTCCGGCCGGACCCTGGGCATGGTGGGCATGGCCGCGATCGGCACGGCGCTGTCGCTGACGGTGGCGGCGACACCGGCGCAGGCCAGCACGAACATCGGCTGGCTCTACACCCAGAACGCCGCCGGCAAGGCCTTCTTCGACGCCGACGTGGCCGGCTGGGAGGGCGCGGAGGAGATCAAGGCCTGCGACATCAAGACCGACGACGCCGCGGTGTTCGCCTACCTGAGCGACGAGAACGACAGGATGGTGGCCTCGGTCCGGGACACCTACAACGACGGGGGCTGCACGAGCACGGCGTACAACATGATCACCGACGAGAAGCGGGTGAAGCTGACCGTCTGCATCGACGACGGCACCAGCGTCCTCAAGAGCTGCAGCTCCGCCTGGGGACGTTCCTGACCCGGTCGCCCGACACGGGGCTGGCGACCGGGCACG
>NZ_SMKJ01000585.1:0-1350 GCF_004348615.1 Micromonospora sp. KC207 | reverse complement strand
ACCCGGGACCGCATCGAGCTACCGGCGGAGACGGCGGCGGTCGTGGCACTCTGACGCCCGCGATCCCGAACGATGCGAGCAGGGGAGGGCGTCCGCATTCGAGCGACAACGGGGAAGCCGGCGCTGCCGGCGGAGGGAGGGAGCCTCGTGACCGCGATGCGCCGCAGAGCATCCTTCGCAGCGGTGCTCGCACTGGGTCTCGCAGCCGGCTGCACACCCGCCCGGCCCTCGGCCACGCCCGACGCCACCGCAGTTCCCGGCACCAGCGCTCCCCTCGGGCCGAGCGCCTCGCCGGTGCCCCCGCCTGTGGAACTCGCCGCCCTCGAGCGGCGGTTCGACGCGCGGCTCGGCGTGTACGCGGTCGACACGGGCACGGGGCGCACCCTCGCCCACCGGGCCGACGAGCGGTTCGCGTACGCGTCGACGTTCAAGGCCCTCGCGGCCGGCGCGCTGCTCGCCGCGACGTCGGACGCGGAGCTGGACCGGATCGTCCGCTACGAGCGGGCCGACCTGGTGCCGCACTCCCCGGTCACGGAACAGCACGTCGCGGGCGGGATGACCCTGCGCGCGGTCGCCGACGCGGCGGTGCGCTACAGCGACAACACCGCCGCCAACCTGATGCTCGCCGAACTCGGCGGCCCCGCCGGGTTCGAGCGGGTGCTGCGCGGCATCGGCGACACCGTCACCGACCCGGCGCGCACCGAAACGAGCCTCAACGAGGCCGCGCCTCCGCGAAGGACGCGCAGCCCGACGACGCGCTGATCGCCGAGGCCGCCCGGGTGACGGTCGACGCGTTGCGCGGCCCCGGCTCCCGCTGAACCGCGTCGCCCGCGCCGCACCCCACCCCGGTACGCCTCGGCTGGGCGGTGGGTTGCGGCCCGGACGGCGCGGCGACGCTGCTGCCCGACGACTCCGTCGCGCCGTACGCCCGCCAGCTCGCCGACCGCGACGCCGACGTCCGCCGGGCCGGCCTGCATGTCCTCGGCGAGCTGGGCGACGCGCGACCGGAGCTGCGCCAGCGGGTGGTGGACGCCGTCTGCGGCTACCTGCGGGTGCCGCTGCCGTTCGAGGTGGTTGGTGAGCTGACCGCCGCGCAGGCCGGTGAGGTGGAGTTGCGCCGTGTCGCGCAGGGGCTGCTCACCGCGCGCCTGCGCCCGGGGACCGGCACCCCCGGCGGGCCGGCTGCCGGGCCGGGGCACTGGGCGGGCATGAGCCTGTCGCTGTGCGGCGCGACACTGGTCGACCTTGCCTCGTTCCACGGCGACGTCACCTTCGCCGGCGCACGCCTCGACAACTGGCGCCCGCCGGCAGAGGTCCTCGACGCGGTCGTCTTCCACGCCACCCACGACC
>NZ_SMKJ01000584.1:0-1380 GCF_004348615.1 Micromonospora sp. KC207 | reverse complement strand
GGACGTACGCGTCAGGCGAGGCGGGCGGCCTGGACGGCCTCGGCCGTGACCTCGGTGAGGCGGTCGGCGGGGAGCGCGCCCAGCTCGTCACGGGCGAACCAGCGGGCCTCGCAGGTGGAGCCGCCGACGTCGGTGACGGTGGGTGGAGCGGGCTGGTCGACCATCACCCGGTAGAAGGCGCGCACGCCGTGCCAGTCGATCGGGTAGCCCTCCGGGCCGAGAGAGGCGGCGTCGCGGTGGCTGGCCACCCCGAGCAGCTCGACCAGGCGGCCCCGCTGGCCGGTCTCCTCCACCAGCTCCCGGATCAGCGCCGCGCCCGGCTGCTCGCCGTAGTCGGTGCCGCCGCCGGGCAGGTGCCAGCAGCCAGCCCCCGGGTACCCGTCGGAGACTCGGGTGAGCAGCACCCGGCCCTCCGGGTCGGTGGCCACCGCGTACGCGGCGAAGCGCTGGGCGCGGTGCAGCCCGTCGGGGCCGGGGACCGCGTAGAAGGAGGGGAACTCCGGGGCCTCGTCGGGCACCACGTCGGCCGAGGAGGTGGGCAGCCCGAGGGCCCGCGCGGTGAACGACCGCAGCCGCAGCTCGCGCGCCTCGGTGGGGGTGACCCAGCGGGCCAGGTCGGTGGGGCGGTCGACCCGGTCGGTCAGCGTGCCGCCGCGCACGGAGACCCGGTAGATGAGCCGGTCGGTGTGGATGGTGATGCCCCGCTCGGGCAGGGCCCGCATGTCCGCCAGCACGTCGTCCAGCCCGCAGACGGCGACCGAGAGCCCGGTCTCGGCGGCGGTCTCCCGGACGACGGTGTGGTTCGGGTCCTCACCGTGGTCGACCGCCCCGCCGGGGAGGGACCACGTGCCGGGGGTGCCGGAGCGCTCCGATGCGCGGACCAGCAACACTCGGCCGACTGAGTCAGCACAAACTGCGTATGCCGCGATCCTGCGGAGCGGCTCCAGCATGGTCGTCACGGGGCCAAATTCTCCCCGCCGCTCGTTACCTGCATCGAAAAGAGTCGGATTCCTGACTGAACACTTGATCATCAGGGATCGGTCAGGGTAATGATCCGGGCCGTCACCGAGGTCGGCGCGCCGCCCGGCGTGGAACGTGGAGGCATGACCTCGACACCGCACCAGGCCCCGTACAAGCAGCTCCGCCGCCCCACCACGGACCGGATGGTCGCCGGGGTGGCCAGCGGGCTCGGCCGCTACTTCGCCGTCGACCCCACCCTCGTCCGGGTGGTCTTCGCCATCGCGACGCTGGCCACCGCCGGGGTGGCCGCGCTCGCGTACCCGATCATGTGGTTCCTGATGCCGGAGGAGCCGGCCAGCGCCCCGGCCTGGCCACACCCGGCGGACCCCGCGCCACCCGGCCCGTCCCCCACTTCTGGGT
>NZ_SMKJ01000583.1:0-1404 GCF_004348615.1 Micromonospora sp. KC207 | reverse complement strand
ACACTCTCCCACCCTGGACGCACCCTCATGGCTTCCGCCCTGCGCAAGTTCCCCTTCTCCCTCCAGATCCTGCTGGGCCTCGTGCTCGGCGTGGCGCTGGGCTTCGTCGCCCGCGCCAACGACCTCGCCTGGCTGGCCAGCACCCTCGACACCGTCGGCGGCCTCTTCGTCCAGTTGCTCAAGCTGGCCGTACCGCCGCTGGTCTTCGCCGCCATCGTGGTCAGCGTGGTCAGCCTGCGCGGCGTGGCCAACGCCGCCCGACTTGCGCTGAAGACGCTGCTCTGGTTCGGCGCGACCGCGCTGATCGCGGTGAGCGTCGGCATCGGCCTGGGCCTGCTCACCGACCCGGGCCGGGGCGTCACCCTCGACGTGGGCGCCGCCGTCCCGCCCAAGACCACCGGCTCCTGGACCGACTTCCTCACCGGCATCGTCCCGACCAACCCGGTCGGCGCGTTCGTCGAGGGCAACGTGCTCCAGATCGTCTTCCTCGCCCTCGTGGTGGGCGCGGCGGCGCTGCTGGTCGGCGAGGCCGCCGAGCCGTTCGTGGCGCTCAACCGGTCGTTGCTGAGCATCGTGCAGAAGGCGCTGTGGTGGGTCATCCGGCTCGCCCCGGTCGGCACCCTCGGCCTGATCGGCAACGCCGTCGCCTCGTACGGCTGGGACCTGCTGGCCCCGCTCGCGAAGTTCACCACCGCCGTGTACGTCGGCTGCGCCATCGTGCTGTTCGTGGTCTACCCGCTGCTGCTGGTCGTCGCCGGGCGGCTCAATCCCCTGCGCTTCTTCGCCGGGGCGTGGCCGGCCATCGAGCTGGCCTTCGTCTCCCGCTCCTCGGTCGGCACCATGCCGGTGACCCAGCGTTGCGTCGAGCGTCTCGGCGTCCCCCGCGAGTACGCCTCGTTCGCGGTGCCGTTCGGCGCGACCACGAAGATGGACGGCTGCGCCGCGATCTACCCGGCCCTCGCGGCGATCTTCGTCGCGCAGGTCTTCGGGGTGGACCTGGGCGTCGGCGACTACCTGCTCATCGCGTTCGTGTCGGTGGTCGGCTCGGCCGCCACCGCCGGCCTGACCGGCGCGATCGTGATGCTCACGCTGACCCTGAGCACGCTGGGCCTGCCGCTGGCCGGGGCCGGCCTGCTGCTGGCCATCGACCCGATCCTGGACATGGTCCGCACCGCCACCAACGTGGCCGGGCAGGCCGTCGTCCCGACCATCGTGGCGGCCCGTGAGGGCACCCTCGACCGGGCGGCGTACGACTCTGCCAGCCGCCGTGACCTCGTCGCACCGGCGACGGGCGAGGCCGGCCGGGACGCCCCGGCCCAGCCGGGCGACGTCGACCGCCCCTCCCGCGCCCACGGGCCGGCCCCCGTACCCGCCTGACAGCTCCGGAGAAGATCACGACATGAG
>NZ_SMKJ01000582.1:0-1404 GCF_004348615.1 Micromonospora sp. KC207 | reverse complement strand
GGGCTGTCTGGTGATCAGTGTGCACGATGCCGGGTCGATCGGTGAGGTGGGGCGGCTGGCCGCGTTCCGGCGTGAGTTCCACCGTTGTCTGACCGCTCGTGAGGATGCGTTGTTCGAGCTGGCCGACGCGCTGTTGTGCGGTGACGGGCCGGTGCGGTCGCTGGTGGAGTTGTCGCTGGTAGGTGAGCACCGCCGCGGTCACGGTTCGCTGTATGGGGCGTTGAACCGGGGCCGGATCGACGTCGAGCGGTTGCGGACCGCGGTGGCGGCGGTGCCGCTGCCGCGGGCCGCGGACGGGCGGGTCGTCCTGGCGGTGGACGTGACGTGCTGGCTGCGGCCGGAGGCGCATACCTGCCCGGAGCGGGTGCTGTGTCACACCTACGGGCGCGGCAAGGACAGCCACATCGGGGTTCCGGGCTGGCCGTACTCGTTCGTCACCGCCTTGGAGACCGGGCGCACCTCGTGGACCGCGCCGTTGGACGCCCGCCGGCTGGCACCCGGCGACGACGCCGCCACGGTCACCGCCGGCCAGGTGCGGGACGTGGTGCGACGGCTGATCGCAGCCCGACAGTGGCAGCCCGGTGATCCGGACATGTGGATCGTCGCGGACGCCGGCTACGACGGGCCCCGGCTGGCGTTCCTCCTCGCTGATCTACCCGTTCAGGTGTTGGTGCGGATGCGTTCCGACCGGGTGCTGCGCAGGCCCGCGCCACCCCGGCTGCCCGCCACCACCGGCCGCCCACGACGCCACGGCGGCGAGTTCATCTTCGGTGACCCGGCCAGCTGGGGCGACCCGGACGTGGCCACGACCACCGACACCCGCCTCTACGGCACCGCGACCGCGCGGGCCTGGCACCGGCTGCACCCCAGGCTGACCCACCGCACCGCCTGGACCGCCCAGCACGGCCCGCTGCCGATCATCGAAGGCACCGTGATCCGGCTGACCGTCGACCGACTGCCCTCCGGCGCCACCGCAAAGCCGGTCTGGCTCTGGTGGTCGCAGGCAACCGCCAGCGACGCCGAGGTCGACCTGCTCTGGCAGGCGTTCCTGCGCCGCTTCGACATCGAGCACACCTTCCGCATGCTCAAGCAAACCCTGGGCTGGACCAGCCCCAAGCTGCGCGACCCGCACGCCGCCGACCGCTGGACCTGGCTCGTGTTGGCCGCCTACACCCAGCTACGCCTCGCCCGTAGCGCCGCCGGTGACCTGCGCCGGCCCTGGGAACGCCCCGCACCACCCGAACGGCTCACCCCGGCCCGCGTCCGCCGCGCGTTTCGGCACCTACGCACCAAAGCCGGCTGCCCCGCCGCCGCACCGAAACCGAGCCGACCAGGCCCCGGACGACCACCCGGACACCCCAACCGCCACCGAGCCGCCCGCCACGACGTCCACATCGTCACAGC
>NZ_SMKJ01000058.1:0-28307 GCF_004348615.1 Micromonospora sp. KC207 | reverse complement strand
CCACACACCCCGAACCGCCATTGGTACGTGACACGGCGCGACCACCCGGCCCGACAGCGCACCCCTTCGCTCTGACCCCTTTGCTCTGCACCCGCCGACGCAACGGCCCACGCAGCGCAACGAGCCGTCGCGTCCCCCGCCCATCCGCGATTCCGTGTGCGCCCCGCTCGGCGGCCGTGTTGCGGGTATGGGTGCAGAGCAAAGGGGGTGTACGGGGTGTCCCGCGGATCGGCGGAACATGACGCAGAGTCAGGTCGACCGGCCGTCGGGAGTGGATCCGCATCCGGTCGAACTGGATGGGCGCCCCAATCGACGCCGCTGATCGCGGTCTGTTCCCGCATCCTCCCCACCATCGGCCTCGCCGCTCCCCGGCGGATCCTACGGAAAGTCGGGGATCGGTGGCTTTTAGTGTCGAGGCATGCTGTCGGCCTCAACCGCACGGGGCTCGTGTGACGCGGCCGACGCGCCGAGGAGCCGCTCGATGAGACGCGGCTCGCCCGGCCAGGCGGCCAGCAGGACGTCCCGGGGCACCTGCCGGCCGGCGTAGCGCAGGGCGAGCGCCACCACGACGATGTCGTCGAGGGGACCGATGACGGGCAGGAACTCGGGAATGAGGTCGACAGGGCTGGCCAGCCAGAGCCCGGCGACCAGGACGGCGATCTTCGCCCGGCGGGGCACCCGGGGATCCCTGCGCAGCCGGCGGACCGTGGTGACACAGTCCGGGATGAAGGCGGCGAGATCTCGCAGGACGCCGGGCGGCAGCCGGCGAGCCGACACGATCAGCAGCGCCCACGAGGCGACCAGCAGCACGACCGCGCCGGCCAGGGCGACGGCCCAGTCGCGCCAGGCCAGGTCGTGATCGAGTACGAGGCGCACGACTGGTTAGCGTAGTCGTGACCCGCACGGACTCGGGCACGCGGTGGGCGGGTCAGCAGGGGCCCTCGGGGTGCGCAGTGGTAGTAGGTCTTCGCCGGGTCGCTGCCGGACGACTCGCCGAAAGTCACCAGAGACGGAGTCTGCCGCTGGTCGGCCGGCCGGTCGGCCGTCGGGTCCGATCGGCTGTGGGAGCCGCCCCGGCGCCGGGCGCGGGCGACCCGACCGTCCACTTCGGCCCGACCGACGGGTGCGAGCCGGACGTACCCCGGCGTGAGGGCCGCCCGGCGTGGGTCCGCCGCCTCTGCTCGGGCCCGATGGATGGCAGTCAGGCGGATCCGGGGCGGGCTCGGCCGGCGGGCGGCGAGCCGGTGACGGCGGCTGCGGCCATCGAGAGAGCGGTCCTTCCACCGGCCGACCCGACGGGCGAGCCGGCCACCGACCGCAGCCGCCGCGAAAGAGCCCTCACCCGGCGCGTCGGGCGGCTGCGAGACCACCAGGCACGCCTCGAACAGGAGTTGGTGGACCTGCGGCACGCCACGGACGCGCGGGCGGCGGAAGTCGACCGGCTGCGCCGCGACCTCGGGGCCGCCCTGGACCGGGCTGAGGCCCTCGCGGCCCGTCTGCGGGAGTTCGGAGACGTCACGCCCGAGGAGTTCGCCGCCCGGACCCGCCGCCAGGGGCAGGACCTGACGGCGCGCGAGGGGGAGATCGGCCGCCACGCCGACGAGGCCGAGCGGCTGGTGGCGCAGGCCCGGCGACAGGCGGCGGAGCTGCTGGCGACGGCGAGGGCGGAGGCCGGGACGCGCATCGAGCGGGACCGCCGCGACGCCCACCGGCAGGCCGAGGCCACCGCCGAGAAGATCGTCGCCCGGGCCGAGAACCGCGCCGAGGCCCTCCTCGCCGAGGCCGAGCTTCAACTCCGCCGGCTTCGCGGCGAATCCCGATCGACGATCGCCCTGCCCGAACGCCCGGCCTTCCGCAGTGTCCGCAACGGGTACGTCAAGGGACAGGCCGACGACGCGGAGTTCCTGGTGCACGGCGAACCGCACGCGGTGGCCGAATTACTCGCCGCGCGGCAGGTCCCGTGGCTGACCCCCGACGACGTCGCCCGACTGCGCCGCCCCACCCGGTCGCGCCGGTACGCCCTCGCGGTCGCGGCGCTGCTCGGCGGCGCGCCCGAGGCCGCCGACGCACTCTGCCGGCCACCCGGCCAACCGCCGCTGGACTGGGTCCCCGCCTGGGCCACCCCCACCACGGGCGAGGAGACCGTGGGCCTGCCAGCGGCCGATGTCCTGGTCGACGCCCCGGCCGCGGCGACCGTCCTGGTCAGAACGCGCGAGCAACGGTACGTCTGCGTGGCGACGACGGACGGGGAACTGACGGTGTGGGAAGCCACCGACCTCACCCCCCTGTGGTCCGCCCGGCTGGACGGCAGCCCCCGGTCCCTGCGCCGCCGGGGGCGTCTGCTCATCGTCGAAGACGGTTACGGACGGGCGTTCGGCTGGGAAGTCGTCACCGGGCGGCCGGCGATGGTCGACAGCCCCGTCGCCCCGCCGGCGGCCGGTGACGGGGGTTGGGCCTCCCCGCCGGCCCCGCCCGACGGCGTGGGCCCGACCGCGCAGGTGGCCACCGAGTCGGGGCCGATTCTGCTCGTCGCCGATCCTCGCGGCGGTGTCCGGCTGCTGCGCCACGACGGCGGGCAGTGGATTCCCGCCGGTTGGCAGCCGACGCGCCACCCGGTCACCGCGCTCGCCGGCGTCGCGGCCGGCCCTCGGCTGACCATCGTCCGGGTCGACGGTGGCGAGGTCGTCGTCACGTCGCGGAACCTGCGCAAGGAGCAGCGGCGCGCCGGCCCCGAGCACCTGCTCGGCCGGTTGCCCGGCGACCCGGCGGCGCCCGGCCGCACCCGCCTGACCTGCACGCTTGCCGGTCGTGACCTGTTCGTGCTGGCCGAGGGGGAGTGGGTGCAGGCATGGTGGCTGCGGCCCGGCGGCCCCGCCCCTGCACCGCCGGCCGCACCCGCCGGCGACGGTCACCTCGTCTCGTCCGGCGCAGCCGCCCGTTGTCGTCGGTGCGGTCGCGCAGCTCACGGTCGAGCTCGATGAGCCGTTGCTCGGCCTGGCGGTAGCTCGCGGTGAGCCGGTCCAGCCGGCGGGTGAGCGCCTGGACCCGGCGTCGTTCGGGCGGCGGGCCGGAGTCGACGCCGTCCCCTCCCGCCGCAGCGGCGGTCGATGCCCGGTCCACGTGAGCCTTCCGTTCGGGGGCGCGTCGACGACTCGCCACCGGACGGTGGTGGCGCGGCGGCCTCGACAGTAGACGCGATCAACACGGCCGGCCGTCGCCCGAGCTGTCCGATCGGCGACACCGGCCCCGCCGGTGTCCGCCGTCGTGCGTGGTGCAGTGTGCAGCTGACGCCGATAAGGGCTTGCGCATCGGGCAACCTTCGAGAACCGGGGTGGTGGCCGGCGGTGTGAAACTCATGGATCCCTCACCCCCGGAAGGCGGAGTTCCCATGAGTAACGACACGGTGCTCATACTTTTCCCCATCGCCGTCGGCATCGTCATGCTCGGGCTCGGCCTCACGTTGACGCTCGACGACTTCCGCCGGGTGGTGCGCTACCCCAGGGCGATGGTGGTCTGCCTGGTCTCGCAGATGCTGATCCTGCCGGCGATCTGCCTGGGCCTGGTCGTCGCGTTCGACCTGCGGCCCGAGCTGGCGGTCGGCATGATGCTGCTCGCCGCCTCGCCGGGGGGCAGCACGGCCAGCCTCTACAGTCACCTGTTCAAGGGGGACCTGGCGCTGAACATCTCGCTGACCGCCGTCAATTCGGTGCTCGCGCTGTTCACCCTGCCGGTCATCGTGAACCTGTCGGTGGCGGGCTTCGTCGGCTCGGACAGCTCGATCGGCCTCCAGTTCGACAAGGTCGTCCAGGTGTTCGCCCTGGTGCTGGTTCCGATCGCCATCGGCATGGCCATCCGGGCGAGGTTCACCGATGCGGCCCTGCGCATGGAGCGCGCCGTCAAGGTCCTGTCGGTGGTGGTGCTGATCCTGATGATCTCCAGCGTGATCGCCGGCCTCGGCGCGGAGGTGTTCGACATCCTCGGCGAGATCATCCTCGTGGTGGTGGCGTTCAACCTGATCAGCATGGGGGTCGGCTACTTCGGCCCCCGGCTGCTGCGCGTCGGCGAGCGGGAGTCGATCGCCTCGGCGTTCGAGATCGGCCTGCACAACGCCAGCCTGGCCATCACCATCGGGATGAGCCCGACGCTGCTCGACAACTCCACGATGGCGATGCCGTCGGTGACGTACGGCTTCGTCATGTTCCTCACCGCCGCCGTCTTCGGCGTCGTCGTCTCCCGCCGCGTACGCGCGGGGACCGCCACCGGCGACCTCTCGGCGGCCCCGAGCCGGGTGTGACCCGCAGCCGCGCGGCCGGTGCGCGTCGATGGTGAACTGCACCGTCTACTCGTACCGGCCGACCATCACCTGACGCCCGGTTGTCGGCCCCGTCCGCGCCCCTCGGCGTGACGGGGCCGACGCGTGTGAGGCCGAACGGGCGCGGCCGTCTGGCCAGCCGCCCCGGCGTCCGGCGCATCCACGCGACTGGTGCCCGCGCCCGCGCGGTGCGAGGATCTCGACCGTCCCTGCCGACGACACGAGGAGAGCGCGATGGCCAGCGGTGCGGAGCTGGACGACTGCCGGCGGGTCGCCGAGGAGGCGGCGCGGCTCGGCGGCCGGGAGCTGCTGCGGCGCTTCGGCGACCACGGCCGGGTCGACCACAAGACGGCCTCCACCGACCTGGTGAGCGAGGCGGACCGGGCCAGCGAGGACCGCATCGTGGAGCTGCTGCGCGCCCGCCGGCCCGACGACGGCATCGTCGCCGAGGAGGGCAGCGGCCACGTCGGCCACTCCGGGCTGCGCTGGGTGCTCGACCCCCTCGACGGCACCGTGAACTACGTCTCCGGGATGCCGTTCTGGTGCGTCAGCGTGGCCTGCGAGGAGGAGACGCCGGACGGCTGGCGGCCGGTCGTCGGCGTGGTCCACGACCCGGTGCACGACGAGCTGTTCCACGCCGTCCGGGGCCGGGGCGCGTACCTGAACGACGCGCCGCTGGCCCGGCCCGCCGGCGCCGCGCTCGACGAGGTCATCCTCGCCGCCGGGTACGCCTACGACGTCGCCCACCGCAGGGTGCAGGCGGCCGTGGTCACCGACCTGGCCGGCGACGTGCGCGGGGTGCGGATGCTCGGCTCCACCGCGCTGGCCCTGGCCTGGATCGCGGCCGGCCGCTGCGACGCGTACGTCGAGGATCGCACCTTCCGCTGGGACTGGGCGGCCGGCCTGGTGATCGCCGTCGAGGCCGGCGCCGCCGTCGAGGTGAGCGGCAGCCGGGTGCTCGCCGCCCCGCCGGAGCTGATCGACGGGTTGCGCCCCCGGGTCGCCGCGCTGGGCTGACCGCCTCGGCGCCGGCCCGGGACGCCGGCGGCGCAGAAGTGCGGCGGGCCGCCCGGCGAGGGGGTGCGCCGAACGGCCCGCCACGTGTGGGAAGGCTCAGATGAACAGGGTGTTCGGGCCCAGGCCGCAGACGATCCGGCCGTACAGCTCGGTGTTGGTGTCGGGGTTGATCAGCCCGTGCAGGTTCATCGCGTTGACGTCCGGACGACCCGCTGGATCGGCACGTCCCGGTAGATGAACGTGCCGCCGCTGGCGGAGGCGAGGATGTCCACCGCCTCCTTGGCCAGTTTGGTCGCCCAGCCGTGGTCGGCGCGGACCCGGGCCCGCTCCTCCAGCGTCCACTCGGCGCCACTGGCCGCCTTGGCGTCGACCGTGTCGGCGGCGCGGTACGCGTGGAACTCGGCCTGGTCGATCTTCATGAGCGCGGTGCCGACCTTCAGGTGCGTGATCGGGGCCTCGCTCTGGTTCTCGTACTCGGTGTAGGTGATCTTCCGGCCGGGCAGCCGGTCGAAGAACTCGGCGCGGGCCAACTTGGCCACGCCGACGGCCGCGCCCACGCCGGACGCCGCCGCGTTCAGCGCCGCCAGGGGACCGCCAGACGGGGGAGTCGGCGTTGCCCCGCGACAGTCCCTGCGGGATCATCGCCGCGCTCATCGGGATGATGTGGCTGTTCGGGACGAACAGGTCAGTACACCGCATGTTCGCGCCCACGGGCGGCCCGCCGCACGTCGGACGGTGACCGCCGGGGCGCGACCGCGTAGGCCCGAGCCGGGGCGCGCAGGACCCACGGCTCCGGCAGCGACCGGCCCGGTCGGCGGTGATGACGTACGGGACTCAGCTCCCGGTGCGCCGTCGCGGGCCGGCGACGGCTGCGCCCACAGCTCCACACCGGCCACGGATCCCACCGCCGCCCGCCCGTGCCCGGTACGACCGGTCAGGACTGCCTGAGCCAGTCGGCGAGCCGCTCCCCGATCATGATGGAGGTGAGGTTGGTGTTGCAGTTGACGATCGACGGCATGACGGAGGCGTCGCAGACGTACAGGTCCTCGATGCCGTGCACCCGCAGCCGCTCGTCGACCACCGCGCCCTCGTCGCCGGCCGCGCCCATCCGGGCGGTGCCGACGGGGTGGTAGCCGCTGTCGAGGCTGAGCCGGACGTAGTGGCGCATCAGCTCGTCGTCGGCGACCATGTCCTCGCCGAGCACCACGAACCGCTGTCCCTTGTCGTGGATGCCCTCGGTCTGCATGAACTGCCAGCACTGGCGCACCGCGCCGACGAGGGTCTGGATGTCGCGCTCGGTGTCGAGGAAGTTGAGCACCACGTCCGGCGGCGTGGTGGGGTCGGCCGAGGTGAGGGTGAGCCGTCCCCGGGACTCGGGCCGCTGGTGCACGACCATCACCCCGAAGATGGTCTTCGCGGCGGCCAGCATCTGCAGCTCGGGGAAGAGCGTCAGGTCGAAGTGATTGATCATGTAGTACTGGAGGTCGTTGAACTCCGTCGACCCCGGCGCGGTGGTGCGCAGGATCGTCTGGAGGAACGCGTCCTCGGGGTTGAAGCTGCCCTCCTGCGGCACCATGAACGCGCCGGTGCGCGGGTGGTCGATCAGGTCGGCGCCCACCCCGGGCCGGTCCAGCACCACGTCGATGCCCAGCCGCCGCAGGTCGCCGGCGGGCCCGATGCCGGAGCGCAGGAGGATGGCGGGCGAGTTGACCGCCCCTGCGGCCAGCACGACGGTGCCGGCCTCGATCACCTCGGTGCCGCCGCCGGGCTTGGCGACCTCGACCCCGCGCGCCCGGTTGCCTGTGAACAGCACCCGGTTGACCTGGACCCCGGAGCGGATCTCCAGGTTCTCCCGCCCCCGGGCCTCGCTCAGGTATCCCATCGCGGTGGAGAACCGGTGGCTGCCCTGGCGGTTGGACGGGATGGGGCCGACGCCGGTGGCCTCCGGGTGGTTGTGGTCCTCGACCTCGGGGAAGCCGGCCTTGAGGCAGGCGTCGTGGAACACGTGCTGCACCGGGGCCATCTCGTCCTGCGCGAACCGGCGGATCGGGATGGGGCCGCCCTTGCCGTGGTACTCGTTGTCGAAGTCCTGGTCGTCCTCGAGCCGCTTGTAGAACGGCAGCACCTCGTCCCAGGCCCAGGCCGGGTTGCCCAGCTCGGCCCACTCGTCGAAGTTGTTCGGGGTGCCGCGCAGCGCGATGGTCGCGCCGACGGCGGAGGAACCGCCGGTGACCTTCCCGCGCGGGAAGATGATCCGCCGGCGGTCGGTGATCTCGGCCTTGAAGTGCCAGTCGTGGAGGTCCATCGACATGGCGCTGCCGTCGAGCAGGTCGGGTGGGGTTTCGGCCACGGTCGCGAAGTCGGGGCCCGCCTCCAGCAGCAGGACCCGGCGGGCGGGATCCTCGCTGAGCCGGGCGGCCAGCGCGGCTCCGGCGGAGCCGGACCCGACCACCAGATAATCGATTCCGTGCATCATCGGCGTCCTTCGGTGCGTGGGGGATGGGCGATCCTGTCGGCGTGGGCGGACAGGAGTGGATGCGCTTCCATTGCGGACGTGCTCGGGACCCGTCCTGAGCATCACACCGGGCTCTGGCCGTCGCTTCTCCGCCGTTGCTCACCGCCTCGGGGCGATGCGGTGAGGGCGCGTTCCACCAGGGACGCCACCGGCTGCCGGCGGGCCGGACGCCGGCGGGCCGGGTGCTGGGCGCCCGACGGCGGCGGGCCGGCTGCCGCGGCGGATCAGCCGCGGGGGGCGCGCCGGCGCCGGGCCCGGGCCAGCGAGGTGGCGGTCGCCTCGTACTCGTCGCCCGCGCCGACCATCAGCGAGCGTAGCTGCGCCTCGAAGCAGACGTCGGCGTCGTACGGGTCGATGAGGTAGCCACCGAGTTCGAGGCTCACCAGCCCGTGCAGGGCGATCCACATGTTCTGGGCGACCAGCAGCGGATCCCCGGGGCGGAACCGACCCTGCTCGGCGGCCCGGGCCACCGCGTCGACCAGCGGCTGGAGGGTGTACTTGCCGTGCTGCCGGTCGCCGTCGGCCAGGGCGAACCCGCCGAGCGCCGCGCTGCCGAACATGACCAGGTAGAGCTGCGGGTGGTCGAGCGAGTTGGCCCGGTACGCGTACCCGAGGGCCATCACGTCGGCGACGGCGTCGGAGGTGGCCCGCACGGTCGACATCCGCCGGTGCAGGCGGGCGAAGCCCTCGTGCACCATCGCCCGGACCAGGTTGTCCATGCCGCCGAAGTGCGTGTACACGGCCGTCGTCGAGGTGCCCACGGCGGCGGCGAGGCGGCGCGTGGTGAGGCCGGCGGCACCCTCCTCGGCCAGCAGCCGGGCCGCGGCCTCCAGCAGGGCGGTCGCCAGGGTCGGGTCGATTCGGCGCGGACTCACGTTGACATGATCTCACGCTCGGCGTACGTTCAATGAAGTAACGCTGTTACGTAACCGCGATACGTAAAAGATCGCGCCACCTCGTGGAGGATCCAATGAGCGTCGTCGCCTTCGCCCCCGAGACCCTTTCCCGCAACGACAACCGGCGCCCCGTCGCCACCGAGGCGACGGCGCTCGACCTGACGGTCACCGGGCGGCTGCCCGCCGAACTGGACGGCTGCTTCGTCCGCATCGGGCCGAACCCGATGGGCGGCGACCGGCCCGGCCACGCCCTGGTCGGCGACGGGATGGTGCACGGGGTGCGCCTGCGCTCCGGCCGGGCGCTGTGGTACCGCAACCGGTGGATCCGCACCGACCGCACCACCCGCGCCCTGGGCGAACTCGCCCTGCCCGGCCCCCGGCACGGGCTGTCCGACAACGCCAACGCCAACGTCATCCGCCACGGCGGGCGCACCCTGGCCCTCGGCGAGGCGGGCGTGCTGCCCGTCGAGCTGGACGACGAGCTGGGCTCCGTGGCCCGGCTCGACTTCGATGCCACCCTGCCGCACGGCTTCGCCGCCCACGCCGAGTGCGACCCGGTCACCGGGGAGCTGTTCGCCGTGGCCTACTACCACGAGCTGCCGTACGTCGAGCACCTCGTGCTGACCCCGGACGGGCGGGTGCGCCGCAGCGAGCGCGTCGACGTCACCGGGCCGCCGCTGATGCACTCGCTGGCGCTGACCGACCGGCACTCGGTGCTGTTCGACCTTCCGGTCACCTTCGCACCGGCGCTGGCCCAGGCCGGCTCCCGCTTCCCGTACGCGTGGTCGCCCGGGCGGCCGGCCCGGATCGGGCTGCTGCCCCGGGAGGGGCGCGGGGCCGACGTGCGCTGGTTCGACGTGGACCCCTGCTACGTCTTCCACCCCGTCAACGCCTACGAGGTCGACGACACCTGCGTGGTCGACGTGGTGCGCCACGACCGCGTCTTCGACCGGGACCTGCACGCCCCCGGCGAGTCCGCGCCGACCCTGTGGCGCTGGACGCTGGACCTGACCCGCGGCACCGTCGCCGCCGAGCAGCTCGACGACATCCCGCAGGAGTTCCCCCGCATCGACGAGCGCCGCAAGACGATGCCGCACCGCTACGCCTACACCGTGGCCATGCAGTCCGGGGCGGGGGTGCTGGGCGGCTCGGCGTTGCTGCGTCACGACCTGCTGCGCGGAGAGGTGGCGGTGCACGACTTCGGGCCGTGCCGGGAGGCGGGGGAGGCAGTGTTCGTGCCGCGCGGCCCGCTCTCGGCGGAGGACGACGGGTGGCTGCTGACCTACGTCCACGACGGGCGCACCGACCGCAGCGACCTGGTCGTGCTCGACGCCGGCGACGTCACCGCGGCGCCGGTCGCCGTGGTGCACCTGCCGGGCCGGGTGCCCAGCGGTTTCCACGCCAGCTGGATCGCCTCCTGAGCGGCTACGGCTCCGGTCCCGCGCAGGCGGATTGCCGACAGCAGCTGGGCAATCTGGAGGAACCGCGGAGCGGGCCGGCCGGTTAGCTTCGCGGCAAGCCGCTGTCCCGTCCTCCTCGGGCCGTAGTGCGAACTCCCCCGCGTTCCCACGGAAGGTGCCAAAGATGACCCAACCCCTCGCCGCCGCTCCGTCCTCGGGGCTGCTCGCGCGGCTCAACGGGGCCCACCACCGGGCGGCCCTCAACGTCTTCCTCGTCGTCGTGCTGGCGCACTGGGCCGAGCACCTGGTCCAGGCGTACCAGATCTGGGTGCTCGGCATGCCCCGGCCCAAGTCGCGGGGCGTGCTGGGCCAGTTCTTCCCGTGGCTGGTCTCCTCCGAGTGGCTGCACTACGGCTACGCCATCGTGATGCTGGTCCTCCTGTTCGCGCTACGCCGGGGATTCGTCGGGCGCGCCCGCACCTGGTGGACGGTGGCGCTGGCCATCCAGTTCTGGCACCACGTCGAGCACTTCCTGTTGCTGTGGCAGGCGCAGGCCGGCACCGTGTTCTTCGGCCAGAAGGTGCCGACCAGCATCCTCCAGCTCGTGCTGCCGCGGGTGGAGCTGCACCTGTTCTACAACTCGGTGGTGTTCATCCCCATGGTGATCGCGATGTACCTGCACCTGCGCCCCAACCGGCGCGAGCAGGAGCTGATGACGTGCAGCTGCGGCGGACACCGTGTCGCCGGCCGGCCTCTCGTGCCCCATGCCGCGTGAGCTGAGCCCCGCGTCCGGCGGCCGTCGACGGGCGGCCGTCGCCGCCGTGGTCGCGGCGGTCGCCGGGCTGTTCGCGCTCACCCCCGGCGCGGCCCGGGCCGACGGTGGCCTGGTCTCCGCCGATCCGCCGGCCGGCGCGGTGCTCACCGCCGCGCCGGCCGAGGTGACGTTGGACTTCGACGCCGGTGTCGACGAGGGGCAGTCGCACGTCGCGGTGCTCGACGCCGCCAGCCGGCCGGTCACCGACACCGAGGCGACCCGTGCCGGCTCCACCCGGCTGCGGCTGCCGCTGCGCCTCGGCGCCCCCGGCGACTACACGGTCGCGTACCACGTCACCTTCGCCGACGGCACGAGCGCCACCGGGGCGCACCGGTTCAGCGTGGGAACCGGCGTCGCTCCGGCCCCCCTGGACGACGCCGCGCGCCGGGCCAGCGCGGACGTCGTGGTCGACGCGCACGGGCACGGCATCGACGGCTTCAGCGCGTTCCTGCTGTTCGTCGACGGCGCGGTCCTGGCCGCGGTCCTCGCCCTGCTGTGGCTGCGGCCGCGCGGACGGGCGATGGTCCTGCGCGTCGACGAATCCCGGACCTGACGGGCGGCACCACATGAGAGCACCCCGGGCACCGCGAAGCGGCGCCGACGAGATCCGTCGGCGCCGCCCGTGCTCGCGGTCAGGGAATCGGGAAGAACGCCCGGACGAACTTCTCCCACCCGCGCTCACCGATGATCGCCCGCATCTTCGGCAGCAGCCGCGGCGGCATGCCGAGGCGGTAGCGGATGCGCGGGTTCGGGGTGGAGACCGCCGTCTCGAGGACCTTCGCGACGTTCTCCGCGCGTACGGCGATCTTGCCGCGCAGGGGCGGGTTGTCGCTGAGCCGGTACGCCTGGTGCCAGTCGACGAAGTGCTCCCAGAAGTCCCGGTACAGCGCCGGGTTCTCGTGCGAGTCCATGCCCAGGTCGGCGACGCTGTCGGGGACGAAGCCGCCCAGGATGGGCGCCGGCTGGAGCACCACCACCTTGATGCCGAAGGGGGCCACCTCCAGGCGCAGGGAGTCGCTGATGGCCTCCAGCGCGTGTTTGGTGGCCTGGTAGTAGCCCCGGCCCGGGGTGGCGAACATGCCGAAGATCGACGACATCATGATCACCCGGCCGCCGCCCTGCTCCCGCATCCCGGGCAGGACCATCTGGGTGAGCCGGCACAGCCCGAAGACGTTCGTCTCGAACTGGGCGCGGACCTCGTCCATCGGGGTCTCGCCGATGGTGCCGTTGAGGCTGTACGCGGCGTTGTTGATCAGCGTGCCGACCGCCCCGTGTTCGTCGGTGATCCGCTTGACCGCCGCGGCCATCGACTCCTCGTCGTTGACGTCCAGGTAGAGCACCGTGATGCCCTCGTCGGCGAGGTCGGACAGGGCCTCCACGTTGCGTCCGGTGGCGTAGACCGGCCAGCCGGCCCGGTGCAGTCGCAGCGCGGTGGCCTTGCCGCTGCCCGAGGACATGCCGGTGCCCGACGAGGCGCCGGTCAGCAGGATGGCGCGTGACTGGGTCATGATGGCGTTCCTTCCCGGCCGCAGGTCACTCGTCGCCCAGCCGCGCGATGCGGCTGCGGTCGACCGACGAGCCCAGCCCGGTGGCGTCGACCAGCCGGTTGATGAACGCGAACAGGCAGGCGCAGAAGACCGCCTCCAGCATCTCGGCGTCGCTCCAGCCGGCCGCCGCCGCCTTCTCCCAGTCCGCGTCGGTGATCTTGTACGCGCCGGTGCTCACCTTCGTCACCAGCTGCATGAGCGGCATGGTGCGCTCGTCGACCGGCAGTTCCTCGGCGGTGTTGGCGTTCGACACCGCCTCCAGCAGCTCGTCGCTGCCGCCGAACTGGCTCAGGAACCAGCTGTGCGTCCCGACGCAGTACGGGCAGCCGTTCAGCTTGGACGTCCAGGCCGAGATCAGCTCCTTGAGGTCCCGGGGCAGGGTGTCCCCGCCGAAGACGCCGCCGTAGCCGGCGAGCACCACCGCGAGCAGCCGCGGATTGGTGGAGGTGAGCCGGAACATATCGGGCACGAATGGCAATCCGGTGACCGCCTTGATTTCTTCGTAGAGTTCGGCGGTGCGACCCTGAGCCTGATCCTCGTCAATCAGCGGGACTCTGATTCCCGGCTGTCTCGTCGTCGTTTCCATGAGCCATCTCCTCGTTGCTCGGGCGATCCCGGGCCAGGCGGGCGACGTTGCGTTCCACGACGAAGTAGAGCCGCTGTCGGTGCTGGCCGCAGCAATCTCCGACGGGGCTGCGGGGCAACACGGATACGCTGGCGACGGCGGTCGGGCAGCGATTCCGCTGGCCCATGATGGCACGTCGTCGCAGCTCCAGTGCTCTCCCAGATTGCCTAGTGCGGGAACTGTCCCGCGGTTGAACCGACGGCGCGGTTGAACCGTACTGCCTACTGGCTGAGGCCACTTTTCGCCGATAACCTGTTTTCAATTCGTAGAGATTGATGAGGTACGTGATGCCGGCAAGTGTTCTGCGACCGGTGCTGGGCGCGCTCGGGTTGACGCAGATCCGATACGTCGACGCGGTGCGTCGCGGGCGGGCCAGTGGCCTGGTGGCCGAGGTGTACAGGCAGGTGGAAAGGGACTTCGGTGTGCTGGCTCCACCGGTGGCCCTGCACGCCCCGGCCCCCGAGGTGTTGGCCGCCGCGTGGGTGCTGCTGCGGGAGACACTGATCGTTACCGGCGCCGCCCCGCGCGAGGCCAAGGAGGCGGTGGCCACCGCGGTCTCGCTGGGCAACGCCTGCCCGTACTGCGCGACCATTCACAACAACTCGCTGGGTCTGCTCGCCAGCGCCGGCGTCGACGGGTCGGCCCGCCCCGATCCCGCGCGCGCCGGCGGCGCGGCGGAACTGGAGGGGATCGTCGGCTGGGCGATGCCGGCCGACGGGAAGACACCGCTGGACCGGCCGCCGTTCCCCGCCGCCCAGACACCGGAACTGGCCGGGGTGGCGGTGCTGCTGCACTACCTCAACCGGGTGGTGAACGTGTTCCTGCGCGACGTGCCGCTGCCGCCGGGGGTGCCGGAGGTCGCGCTGCCCGTGGTGCTGCGGGTGCTCGGCTGGGCCATGATGGGCGCGTCGCGGCGTCCGCACGGGCCGGGTCTCTCGCTGGACCTGCTGCCGGCCGCGCCGCTGCCGGCGGACCTGTCCTGGGCGGCCGGCCACCCGACGATCGCGGAGGCGTTCGGCCGGGCGTGCGCCGTGATCGACGAGGCGGGCCGGCGTTCGGTGCCCGAGGCGGTCCGCGACCTGGTGCTGATCAACCTGGTCGGCTGGCACGGCGGTCCGCGGGGGATCAGTCGGGCCTGGGTGGAGGAGTTGGTCGAGGGGCTGCCCGAGTCCCAGCGGCCCGTCGCCCGGCTGGCCCTGCTGATCGCCTTCGCCTCCTATCAGGTGGACCCGGCGGTCGTGCGGGACTGCCGGCTGGCCGGCGCGGACGACCGGACGCTGGTGGAGATCTCCTCCTGGTCGGCTATGGCGGCGGCCCGGTGGCTGGGCGGGCAGCTCACGGGCCAGTGCTGATCGCCTCCGGACAAGGGCTCGCATTGCCGACCAATTCGGATAGTCGCTGTGTCTGTCAGATTAAATCGTCTCGCCGGGCGTGGGAACATTCGAAACCCCGTATTGATTGATCTCCTTGCATGGTATCGTCCTAGTCCATCCGGACGACTTAGGATACTCACCGTAAGCGCCGTCCGATGCCTTTCGGTCCGCACTTACACTACCCGACCAGGCTGGTGGGCTGGCATTTCTCCCACAATTTAGGCCTGGTAATCGAACACCTGTTCCGCTACGGTGCGACGACGACGTCGTGGCGACCCTGGCAGGACCACGTCGCCGGTCGCGGGGATGACCCCCCGTGACCGGCGACCCCATACCCGGGCAGGCCGTGCCCGGATATGGCCGGAGTGTCCGCAACGTGTTCACTGAATGGAGTGATTGGCCGTGCACAACGCCGTCGAAAGAGCTATCTCGATCATGTGGGATCGATACCACGAACCTCTGTCACTCGATGCTATGGCCGATTCTGCCTTTCTCAGCCGCTTTTACTTCTCTCGGCTGTTCCGGTCCAAGACGGGCACTTCGCCGGGACGTTTCCTGACCGCGATCCGGCTCTACAAGGCCAAGAACCTGCTGCTCGAAACGAACATGAGCGTCACCGACATCGCCTACGCGGTCGGCTACAACAGCCTGGGCACGTTCATCAGCCGGTTCACCCGCAGCGTGGGAATCTCGCCGGCCCGCTACCGCTGGCTCGCCGAGCACGGCATCCCGCAACTGTCCCGTACCCGCACGGCCGGTCCGCGGCGGCGGGCCACCATCACCGGCCGGCTCGCCCTGCCCCCGGTCGACGTGCCGGTCAAGGTGTACGTCGGCGTCTTCGACAGCCCCATCGTGCAGGGCCTGCCGGCCTCCTGCGACATCCTGGAGGCCTCCGGCGAGTACGTGCTGCGCGACGTGCCGGAGGGGGAGTGGTACCTGCGCGCCGCGGCGATCGCGCTCGGTGACATCGCGGCCCGCCCGTCCATGCGCCGCCCCCTGGCGGTCGGCTCGCACGACGCGCTCACCGTGGCCGCCGGCGCCAACGTCACGGTGGACCTGGCACTGCACCACACCGGGGTGTTCGACCTGCCCATCCTGATCGCGCTGCCCGAACTGGACAGCACCGACCCCGCCAGCCGCAACCGGCGCGCCTTCGCCCGCGACGACCGACGCCCCGCCCGGTCGTCGCGGGTGCTGCACCGGACCACGTCGTGACCGCCGCCCCCGGGCGGTGGCGACCCCGCACCCCGGGCCGCGGGCCGGCGTCGGGACGGGGCCGCGGACCGGGCGGCGGCGCGGCTACCGGGGAATGAGGGCGCGGGCCGAACGGGACCCGGCCACGAGCCCAGGCACACTCCCCTCGACATGGCGGCAGGCCGGTGGTACGGACCACCGGCCGGCCAGCCGACAGCGCTGGAAGAGACTCAGCGCACGGAGCCGGCGACGGACGACTCCGGCACCCGGAACGGCCCCCAGGTGAACGCCGGCAGCCAGCGACCCGGATCGGCGCTCCACCGCAGCGACCGGATCTGCGCCGTGCTGCGGCGACCGGCCAGCGACAGATAGACCTCGTGCCACGGGCCGGCCACGGTCACCGCCGGATCGCCCGTGCCCGCCACGGCGCTCCCGTGCTCGGTCTGCACCGCCAGCGGCGGCAGCCCATGGCCGTCGAGCGAGGCGGAAAACCCCTTCAACAGAACGCCGGAGGCCACCGGCAGCGCCGGATGGTCGACCGGCGGCGCCACCCCCAGCGCCTGACGCAGGTCCAACTCGTGGGTGAACGCGTCCATCACCAGAATGTGCCGGTCCATCGACTCCGGGCCGGCGAGGAACTCCTCCACCGGCCCGCTCAGCCGCTCCCACTCGGCCAGCAACTCCGCCAGCCCGCCGTCGGGCGCGGCGCCGGGGACGGAACCGGTGACCCGGCCGTGCACCCGGGCGCAGATCTCGACCAGGTGCGCGACGAGGTCCCGTACCGTCCAGTCGGGACAGTGCGCCACCGGCAGCGCGCCCACCCCGGGTGGCCCCTGGGCGAGTAGCTGCGCGGTGGCCCGCCGGACCTGGCGGTAGGCCGCGACGGCGGGGACCCCGGACGGGTGGGACCGGTGCGGTTCGACGATGGTCATGGTCGTGCCTCCTCCCGCGGCGGCGCCGCGGCTTCGACGGAACCCGACGCGGGCGCGGCGGGCTCGAAAGCTGCGCCGGCCCGGCCGGCCTGGGCGGCGGTGAGCCGTCCCGTACGGTGCAGCCAGCGCACGGTGTCGACGATCGTCTCGCCGATCGGCCGGGGCGGGGGCCCCGCCGACCGGGCCACGTCCTGCGGGCGGGCGTCGACGGCGCAGACGTAGCAGGCCCCGTACTCGGCCGGGATGTGCCACGGCCACACCCGCTGCACCAGGTCGGTGGCGTAGGCGAAAGGCAGCATCGCCCGGGCCGGCAGGAACAGCGTGGGCAGCCGGCGTCCGGTCGCCTCCCGCACGGCCCGCACGAGGTCGCGGGTGCGCAGGTAGCGTCCCGGGCCGAGATGCCGGCCGCCGTCCTCGGCCGGCGCGGTCGCCAACTCCGCGAGCAGCGCGGCCGTGTCCCGGACGTCGCCGACCGGGAACCCGCCGCTCGGCCACATCGGCATCAGACCACGCAGCGTGTTGCGCAGCCGGGCGTTCTGGTCGCCGAGCTTCGGGTCCTCCGGGCCCAGCAGGGCCGGCGGGTAGGCGATCACCACCGGGTCGCCGTGCGCCTGGTGCCGCCGGGCGACCCGCTCCGCGGCGGCCTTGCTCGCCAGGTACGTCTCCCGGGCCGTGGTCGGCGGCGACTGCGGGCCCACCGTCCCGGCCGGGGACGGCGCCAGCGCGCCGAACGTCGACACGTGCACCGAACGCCCCACCCCGAGCCGGCGGGCCGCCGCCAGCACCACCTCCGTGCCACGCGCGTTGGTGCGCCGGGTGGCCTCGTGCCACCGGCTGTCGAACGAGTAGACCGAGGCGGCGTGCACCAACGCGTCGACGCCGCTAACGGCCCGGTCCACCGCCGTCTCGTCGACGACGTCGCCGTCGGCGACCTGCACCGCGTCGCTCGGCACCGACAGCGGGGACAGGGCCGGGGCGACCCGGTCGGGGTCACGGGCCAGCACCCGCACCCGGTGCCCGGCCGCGGTGAGCGCCGCCACCGTGTGCGCGCCGACGAAACCCGTGCCGCCCGTCACGAGTACCAACATCGGAAGCTCCTCTCCGCCCGCGACCGGCGCGGGGACGCGCGGCGCGACGCTGCTGCCGGGCCTGACGGGCGGCTCGATCGTGTCCCGTGCGGCGGCGGCGAACTACTCCCAACGTGCCGTTGTCCCGGCCGCTGCGCCGCAGGTCAGAGGGCAATCGGGAAGTGGCCGCGGGCGACGGACGGCCGGGAGGATGAGGCTGTTGGATCGTCGATCCTCCGATGAATGGGAGCAGCAGGTGGCCGGCACCATCAGGGCGCTCAGGCGCCGCGTCCTCACCCCTGACGTCTCGGAGACCCTCGTCTCCACCCGGGGGTTCCACGTCAAGAACCCGGAGTCCCGCACCATCCTGGAGACGGTCGGTTCGTCGTTCCTGACCGGGCTCTCCTCGGCCGCCGGCGCCCGCCAGGTGACCGACGTCGACACCGATCTCGCCGCGCTGCCGACCCGTTTCCAGGGATTCGCCTACGAGGGCGCGGCGATGGGCTTCGCGCTGGTCGACGCGCTCACCCCCGGCACGCCCCGGCGCAGCGCCGCATTCCTCGCCGGCACCGGTGACCGGCACGTCTACATGGCGTACGTCGGTATCGGCTGGGCGCTGGCCCGGCTGCCGAAGTTCCTGTGGCGGCGAGCCCTGGCAGGTGCCACCGACCCGTTGCTGCGCTGGCTCGTGCACGACGGCTACGGCTTCCACCAGGCATACTTCCACACCGACGCGTACGTGCACGGCCGGCGCGCGGTGACCGACTTCCCGTGGCCGCCCGAGGGCCCCACCGCGTACGCGGCCCGCGCCATCGACCAGGGCATCGGCCGGGCCACCTGGTTCGTCGCCGGCTGCGACCCGACGGTCGCCGCCGACCTCATCGACCGGTTCCCGGCGGCGCGGCGCGAGGACCTCTACAGCGGGGCCGGGCTCGCGGCGACGTACGCGGGCGGGTGCACCTCCGACGAGCTGCGCGAGTTCGCGGCCCGCTCGGGTGAGCACGCCCCGTTCGTCGCCCAGGCCAGCGCGTTCGCCGCGCAGGCCCGGATCCGGGCGGGGCTGCTGGTGCCGCACACGGAGCTGGCCACCCAGGTCTTCTGCCGGGCCTCGGCCGCCGACGCGGGTCGGGTCACCGACGAGCTGATCCCCGCCGGCCCGGATGCCTCCGGCCTGCCCGCGTACGAGGTGTGGCGGCGCGCCGTGGCCGCGCGGTTCCGGGCCGACGCCCGGGTGCAGCCGTGACGGCCATCGCCGACCCCAGCCGGTTGCGTCCGCCGGGCCCGTCACCGTGGACCGCCCCGGTGCTGCTCGGGCGGATGGCCCGCAACCGGCTGGACGTCATGCGGGCGGTCTCCGCCCGGCACGGCGACGCGGTCCGGCTGCCGCTGGGCCCGAAGACGCTCTATTTCTTCAACCACCCCGACCACGCCAAGCACGTGTTGGCCGAGAATCCCGGCAACTACCACAAGGGCATCGGGCTGGTGCACGCCCGCCGTACCCTCGGCGACGGCCTGCTCACCAGCGAGGGCGAGCTGTGGACCAAGCAGCGCAAGGTGATCCAGCCGGTGTTCCAGGCCCGCCGGATCGCCCGCCAGGCCGACGCGGTCGCCGAGGAGTCGGTGCGGATGGCCGCCCGGCTGCAACGCATGGTAGGCGGCGGCCCCGTCGACATCCGGCACGAGATGACCGAGCTGACCCTCGGCGTGCTGGGCCGGACGCTGCTCGACGCCGATCTCGGGGAGTTCGGCGGGATCGGCGCGGCCTTCGAGGCGGTGCAGGACCAGGCGATCTTCGAGATGATGTCGCTGGGTGCCGTGCCGACCTGGGTGCCGCTGCCCCGGCAGCGGCGCTTCCGCCGGGCCCGCGCCGAGCTACAGGAGATCGTCGACAGGCTGGTGGCGCACCGGCGGGCGCAGCCCGGCGGCATCGCCGGCCGCGACGACGTGGTGTCCCGGCTGATCGAGTCGACCAGCCGGGAGACCGACCCCCGGGTGGCCCGGCAGCGGATGCGCGACGAACTGGTCACCCTGCTGCTTGCCGGGCACGAGACCACCGCCAGTACCCTGACCTGGGCCTTCTACCTGCTCGACCGGCATCGCGAGGTGTGGGAGCGGATGCACGCCGAGGCCGTCGAGGTGCTCGGCGACCGCAACCCGGTGTACGAGGACCTGCACCGGCTGAGGTACACGGCGATGGTGGTCGACGAGGTGATGCGGCTGTATCCGCCGGTGTGGCTGCTGCCCCGCATCGCCCAGGGCGACGACGTCGTGGGCGGCTGGCACGTGCCCGCCGGCGCGGACGTCGTGCTCTGCCCGTACACCCTGCACCGGCACCCGCAGTTCTGGCCCGACCCGGACCGCTTCGACCCGGAGCGCTTCGACCCGGACCGGCGCACCGACCGGCCGCGGTACGCCTACATCCCGTTCGGCGCCGGCCCGCGCTTCTGCGTCGGCAACAACCTCGGGCTGATGGAGGCGGTGTTCGTGCTGGCCTGCGTGACCCGCCAGCTACGGCTGTCGCTGCGCCCCGGTTACCCGGTGGTGCCGGAGCCGATGCTGACCGTGCGGGTACGCGGCGGCCTGCCGATGCACGTCCACGAGGCCTGACCCGACCCCGATCCTGGCGCAACCGGTGCTCTCCCGGCCGGTTGCGCCTCGTCGTGTCCGGGGTCCGGGTCCGGCGCCCCGTTGGCGCGGGCAGCTCCATAGGGGCTGCGCTGGACATGCCGGGTCGTCGGGTCGGGTCGGTGGGTCCGCAGTGGGGTGACACGGCGACGGCCGGGTCGACCACGCGGGATGCGTGGCCGCCCGGCCGTCGGGTGGTCGGCCCGGCCGGCGCCGGGCCGACCCGGTCAACCCTTGCCCACCTCGCTGAACCGGCCGCCGTGGAACAGCAGCGCGTCGTTGCTGTCACCCCGGCCGGTGCCGAGCACCGAGCCGAGGAAGATGGAGTGGTCGCCACCGTCGTACACGGCCGCCAGCTTGCACTCCACCCAGGCCACGTTCCCGGACACGATCGGCGCTCCGGTGTGCGGGCCCGGCTCGCACCGCACCGTGGCGAACTCCCGCTCGTCGCGGGGCCTGCTGGAGCTGGCGAAGTAGCGTGCCAGCCCCTCCTGGCCGGCCGCCAGGATGGACACCGCGAAGGTGCCCTGCGCCAGGACGGTGTCGTGCATGACGGAGCTTCGCTTCACGCACACCAGCACCATCGCCGGGTCCAGCGACACCGAGGTGAACGCGTTCGCGGTCATGCCGTGCGGAAGGTCCCGGCCCGAGGTCACCACCGTCACGCCGGTGGCGAACATCCCCATCACCGCCCGCAGCTCGGCGTGGTTGGCCGCCGTTGCCGGCGGCGGGGACACCGTCGCCGCGCCGGCGGTCGGTCGCTGGTCCGCTCTGGTCACGGCTCAGCCCTCCCCGACGCCTTCGAGGACCTTGCGTTGGCCGCCCCCGACGGGGGTCACCGCGTAGCGCGACAGCGCCGCCCGCAGCGTGTCCGGCACCCGGGTCGGCCGGGTGTCGGTGTTCGGGCCGCGCATGCACGCGATCCGCTGCCGCCCCCGGGCCACCAGCTCCTCGAAGCCGTCGCGCAGCCGCACGTAGTCGAAGGCGAAGCCGATCTGGGTCTGCGTGAGGTCCTCCAGCCGCATCCGGATCGACAGCTCGTCGAACGCGGTGATCTCGGTGAAGAACTCGCACTCGCACTTGAGGGTGAACAGCTTCAGGTCGTCGCGGATGTCCGCCAGGACCTCCGGCGCCTGGTCCCGCAGGAACATCTCCCGGCACCGGCCCTGCCAGCGCATGTAGTTGACGTAGTAGACGTTCCCGACGAGGTTCGTCTCCTCGAAACCCACCAGGTGCCGGTACTCGTAGTAGGACTCCATGACTTCACCTGCTTCCTTCCGCCAGCATCGTGAACACCACCGGGTCCCCGACGTCGTTGAGCGCGGTGACGAAGGTGGCGACCCGCGCCGCCCCCGACCGCAGGGCCACCCAGCCGGCCGTGCCGTTCGGCTCGGCCACCAGGTCGACCCGGGCGTGGCCGTTCTTGCGCAGGCACTCGACCGCGCCCCAGACCCGGGTGGCCGCGACCGACAGCTCCTCGCCCTGCTCCCGGGCCAGCAGCGTGGCCAGGGCCAGGCCGTCCGGGCCGATCAGGCCGGCCCACTCGTCGCCGGTACGGGCCGCGGCCAGCTCCACGTCGCAGCCCACCGCGGCCGAGGCGCCGGCGACGGCGAAGGTGACCCCGGCGGCGTGCGAGGCCGAGATCCGGACGTCGGCGTCGACCTCCGGCCTGCCGTCGGGCCGGTAGCGCACCGTCGTCTCCGTGCCCAGCGCCCAGCTCACCGCGCGGGCGGTCTGCCGGCGGCGGGCCTGAGTCCCGGTGGCGTCCGCGTCGTCGGGCCGCACCACGCAGCGCAGCTCGTCGGGCAGGAACGCCCCGACCCGCCGCTCCAGGTACGGGCCGACCAACGCCGGCAGCCACGGCCCCGTGCCGTCCTGCTTGCGCACGGCGTGCAGGCGCAGCCCCTGCCACCGCTCGACGAGGTTGCCGTCGGGGTCGCAGACGTCCACGTCGTAGTGGTAGGTGTCGCCCTGGCGCAGCCGCTCCACCGCGTGGATGGTGACGGTGTCCAGGGTGGCGGCGACCTTCGGATCGGCCAGGTGCAGCCGCTCGATGGCACCCGGCAGCAGGGTCGCGTCCGGCACGCAGCACTGCAACGCGTGCATCACCGTGTCCCGGGTGCCCGGATCGCCGAGGACCAGGTCGCCGGGGCGGTACCGGGCGAACCACGCGTCGACCGGCCGGTTGGACACCCGCGCCGTGCAACTCGTCGCCGCCAGGTCCAGGTAGCCCAGCAGGCGCTGGAACCGCCGTCCCTGGAACAGCACCGGGCCGTACAGGTCGCGGGCCGGGTCGATCGGCAACAGCTCCGCCGCGGCGGAGCCCGGCCGGGCCTCGACCCGCAGCGGCCGGTCCCAGCGCAGCCGGGCCCGGAAGTGGTCGGCGGCGAAGTTGGTGTCGCTGCTGCGCACCACCGCCTCGACCGTGCCGTCGGCGGCGGCGAGCACCGCGATCCGGATCGTGTTGCTGCCCGAGGGCGGCACCACGATCGGGCGCAGCAGCTCGACGTCCTCCAGCACCGGGGCCTCCGTGCGCCCGGTGAGCGCCGAGGCCGCCTGCGCCATCGCCTCCATGCCCAGCACGGCGGGGAAGAGCAGGTCCCCGTCGAGCAGGTGGTCGGGCAGGTAGAGGTCGTCGTCGGCGGTCAGGTCCGCGTCCACGACCAGCTCCACGCCCGGGTAGTGCACCTGCGGCCGGTCGACGAACCGCAGCAGCGGCAGCTCGCGCCGCTCCAGCGTGACCGTCGGCAGGCCGTCGGCGCGGCCCATCACCACCAGCGCCTGCGGCGCGGCCGGGCTGGCCAGCACCTCCTTCAGCGTCGCGATGCCGGCCTCCACCGGGATCGGGGCGATGCCGTCGCGGGTGAGGGCCTCCAGCACCCCGAGCCGCTCGCCCATGCCGGCACCGGACCACACCGACCACTCCAGCGCCAGGCACCGGATGTGCGGATAGTCCTCGCCGAACTTGCGGGTCAGGTCGGTCATCCAGTCGTTGGCCGTGGCGTAGTGCCCCTCACCGCGCAGCCCGGCCCGGCCGATGATGCTGCCGAAGGTGACCAGCAGCCGCAGCGTGTGCGGATCGGTCGCGGCGAGCACGGCCTCCAGGCCGTCGATCTTCGGGGCGAGGGTCCGCCGGAACGCCGCCTCGTCGAGGTTGGCCACCGCCGTCGGCTCGTTGCGGCCGGCGCCGTGCAGCACGCCGGTGACCGGGCCGAGGACCCGCTCGATGTCGCCGACGGCCGCCTTCACCTCGTCCAGCGCGGTGATGTCCGCCCGGGCGTAGTGGAAGCGCACCCCGGCGGCGGTGAGCCGGTCGAGGTTGGCCGCCAGCTCCGCGTCGGTCGCCGGGTCCGAGCGGCCGATCAGGCCGACCGCCGCGAGGGTGTCCCGCCCCAGCGCCAGGGCGCACTCCGCCGTGATGCCCTTGCCGCCGCCGGTGACCAGCAGCACGTCCTCCACGCCGAGCCCGGGCCCGCCGTTGGGCGGCAGGGTCGCCGGGCGCAGCACGGGCACGTACCGGTTGCCGTCGGCGTCGTAGTGGATCTCGCTGAACCCGGCCGTGGCGGCCACGTCGGCGACCACCCGGGCCACCGTGGCCGCCACCGTCTCCTCGGACGGTTCGTCGGAAAGCGGCAGCGTGACCACCGTGGTGGTGATCTCCGGGTGTTCCTGGTGCAGCGTCTTGGCCAGGCCGGCGGCGTTACGCCGGTCGCCCACCGCGACGAACCGCACGGCGGTGCCCTGCGCCAGCGCGGCCCGCGCCGCCCGCAGCATCACCGGGATGTGCTCGGGCTGGCAGTCGCGCGGCAGGCACAGCAGCACCCCGTCGCCCACCCGGGCCTGTTGCAGCGCCGTGCGCAGCGGCTCGGCGAGCGCGTTGCGCCCGGCGGCGAACGCCTGCCATCCCCCGTCGACCGGGGCGCCCACGCGTGGCCCCACCTCGGTGGGCACCAGGTCGATGGCGAACGCCCGCACCCACGGGGCCACCCCGGCGACCGACGTCTCCTGCTCCTCCACGCCGCCGACGCCGCCCGCGGCATCGTCGAGGATCTGCGCGATCTCCGCCACCGTGGCGGTGGCGTAGCTGGAGGTCAGCGTCGGCGCGGCCACGTTGAGCTCCCGGGCGGCCTGGTTGACGATCTGGCCGACGGTGATCGAGCTGAGGTGCAACTCGTCCAGCGGCCGGCTGTCCGGCCGCACCGCCTCCAGCGGCAGCTCCGCCCGCTCGGCGGCGAGCCGGCGCAGCAGTTCCAGGCTGTCGACCGTGGCGCCGGGCCCGGACACCGCCACCGACGTGCCGGTCGCAGAGGCCGCGACGGCGGCCAGCTCCTCGGCGGTACGGGCCACCGCGAAGTCCCCGGCCGGCGCCGACTCGGCGGGGCTGGCGAAGAACCGCAGCGGCTGGCCCGGCTCCAACGGCCGGGTGAACCGGTCCTGGAACAGCGCCTCGTGGTTGACCGGCGCGCCCGCCGCGTACGCCGCGCCGACCGCGTTGAGCAGGCCCGCCAGGGAAAGGCTGTCGGTCTCCAGCGAGATCGTCGGCACCTCCGGCGCGATGTCCGCGGCCAGCCCGCGCAGCACCCGCCCCGGCCCGACCTCCAGCAGCAGGTCGGCCTCGTCGGCGAGGCGACGCACCGCCTGGGTGAACCGCACCGGGTCCAGCACCTGCCGACGCAGCAGGTCCGGCACATCGGTGTCGGCCGGCAGCACGTCCCCGGTGACCGTGGAGACCATCGTGCCGGACAGCGGCGCGAAGGACTCGCCGCGCAGGTGCTCGGCGAACGCGACCGCCGCCGGGGCGACGGCCTCGGAGTGGAAGGCGTGCGACACCGCGATCCGGGTCCAGAACAGCCCGGCCCGCTCGGCCAGAGCGCCGACCCGCTGCACCGCCTCGACCGGGCCGGAGACCACGGTCTGCTGCGGGCTGTTGTAGCCGGCGATGACCACCGGCGTGCCGACCAGCAGCGGCTGCACCACCTCCGGGGCGGCGGAGATGCTGGCCATCGTGCCGTCCCCGGCGCTTGCGTCGGCCATGATCCGCCCGCGTACGCCGGCGGTCGCGATCAGCGTCTGCTCGTCCATCGCCCCGGCCCAGTGCAGCGTGGTCAGCTCGCCGAGGCTGTGCCCGGCGGCGCCGGTCGCCCGTACGCCGAGCATCGACAGTGCCCGCAGGCCGGCGACCGACGCGGTCACGATCCGGGGCTGCGCCACCGCCGTGGCCACCAGGTCCGCGCCGGGCGGCGGCTGGTGGGCCTGGTACAGCGCGTCGATCTCCTCGAACCGGCGGCGCAGCGCGCCGCCGTCGGCCCGCCGGCCCGCGCCCTGGCCGGGGAAGAGGAACCCGATCCGGGGGGCGGGGCCCGCCGTGCCGAGGAAGACGCCACCGGCCGCGTCGATCACCCGCTGCTCGCCGGCGTCGATCAGGTCGACCAGCCGCTCCAGGCGCTGCCGCGCCTGCTCGGGCGAGGCGACGACCACCGCCGCCCGCACCGGTCGACCGGCCAGCTTCCCGGCCAGGGCCGCAGCCAGGTCACCCAGCTCGGCGTACGAGAGCCGACCGGCCCACGGCGCCAGGTCCGACAGCCGCGAGCGAAGCTCCTGCGGGGTACGCGCGTCGAACATCAGCAGCTCGGTGTCCTGCCGGGAGCGCACCAGCGCGGACGTCGACGCCCCGATGCGGGTCCGCCGGCCGCTCTCCGCGCTCTCGAGCACCACGTGGGCGTTGATGCCGCCGAAGCCCATCGACGACACCGCCGCCCGGACCGGCTTGTCGGCCGGCCACAGCTCCGCCGTGGCGGGCACCCGCAGGGCGGGCTGCTCCACGTCGAGCACCGGGTGCGGGTCCACGTGCCCGGTGGCCGGGGGGATGACCTGCTGGCGCACCGCGAGGATCGCCTTGAGCAGCCCGGCGACCCCGGCGGCGGCCTTGGTGTGTCCGAAGTTGCCCTTCACGGTGCTGATCGCGGCGGGCGAACCGGCCGGGTCGGCCTCCTGCCGGGCCTCGGTGAACGCGCGCAGCTCGGTGGCGTCGCCGACGGCGGTGCCGGTGCCGTGGCCCTCCAGGTAGGACACCGAGTCGATGCCGAAGCCGGCCCGCTCGTACGCCCGACGGATGGCCAGCCGGTGGCCGCTGGCCTCCGGCCGGGTGATGCCGCCCTTGCCGTCGGAGGAGTAACCCCAGCCGGCGATGACGGCGTGCCGGCGCAGGCCGCGCGCCACGGCGTCGGAGTCCCGCATCAGCACCAGCATCCCGCAGCCCTCGCCGGGCCAGAACCCGTTGGAGTTGCGGTCGTACACCCGCATCTCGCCGGTGGCCAGCGCGCCGGTCTTGGCGAAGCCGATCACCTCGAACGGGTCGATGCTCAGGTCCACCCCGCCGGCGACGGCGGCGTCGAGGTCGCCCCTGGCCAGGGCGTTGCACGCGGTGGCAACCGACAGCAGCGACGACGAGCAGGCGCCGTCGACGGTGTAGCCGCCGCCCTTGAAGTCGAAGTGGTTGCAGACCCGGCCGGCGATGGTGTTGGCCAGGCCGCCGGCCAGGGTGTCCTCGTCGATCGGCGGAAACGGCGCCTTGTACCGCGGCTCCAACTCGTCGAGGAAGGTGCCGACGGCGGCGTCGTCCCAGCCCTGCTCGCGCAGCGCCGCGCCGACGGTGCGCCGCACGTACGGCCAGCGCAGCCGCAGCAGGTTGGCCCGGCTGAACTCGCCGGTGAGGGTGTTGCCGATGACCACACCGGTGGTGGCCAGGGGCAGCCCCTCGCCGTCGGCGAAGCCGGCGTCGGCCAGGGCCCGGGCGACGGTGTCCAGGGCCAGCCAGTGCGTCATGTCGGTGGACCGGAAGGTGCTCCCGGCGATCTTGTACTTGACCCGGTCGAACTCGAAGCCCTCGATCACGGCGGCCTTGGCCGAGTAGAACCGGTCGGGCGCGGCGGGGTCGGGGGAGTAGTAGTCCTCGGCGTTCATCCGCTCGTCGGGCAGCCGGCGGAACGCCCGGCGGCCGGTGAGCACGTTCTCCCACAGTTGGTTGGGATCCTCCGCGTCGGGATACCGGCAGGCGATCCCGACGACGGCGATACGCTCGCTCACGCGATGCTCCTGGGGGTGTCGAGGGTCAGCGCGGTGGCGGTCCGGGACTTCTTGCGCATGTCCGCGATCCACCAGCCCACGCCGCGGATGCCGCAGACGACGACCACCGCGAAGAAGAGCGTGTAGACGACGTTGAACAGCATCAGCACGCCGTAGGCCATGGCCACCCCGGAGCCGAACATGAACTGGTTCATCGGCTTGACCGGGGTGGTGCCCGGGTCGGTGATCATGTAGTTGGTGAACAGCACGAAGGCCACACCGGTCATCACGGCCAGCGCCGAGAACAGGGCCACGTCCCAGATCCAGGCCCGCAGGAACGCCTGGATGGCGAAGCCGCCGAGCCAGCCCACGATCAGCGGAACCTTGCGGGTCAGCAGCGCGTTGATCACGGTGCCGGCGGTGACGATGATGATCGGGATCATGATCCGGAAGTACGTGTTGGCGTTCTCCGTGAACTGGTACGGCGGGGCGATGGAGATCCAGGAGCCGAAGCAGACCAGCGCCACGGTGATGCCGAAGTTCGACGGGTTCATGTAGTGCCGCATCCGGCCGTAGACCGGGGCCTGGAAGACGTACTTGCCGGTCACGCCGACGATCACGGCGAACGCGATCGGCAGGAACATGTCGTTGGCGTACAGGAGCATGTTGCAGGCCAGCGCGGTGATGTGCGAGGGCAGCAGGAACTCGTACACCCGGCGGGCGCCGCCGCCGAGGAACCGGGGGGTGTCCTTCTTGGCCCAGGCCCGGATCAGCTCGAAGCTGATCTCGGCGGCGTAGCCGGTGAGCACCGCGAAGATGGGCCACAGCCACGGCTGCTCGAAGCCGAGCAGTGTGTAACCGAAGATGTTGAAGACGCTGATGGAGATGGCGAAGTTGCGCAGCGCCAGGTAGCGGCGGTCGGGCT
>NZ_SMKJ01000581.1:0-1435 GCF_004348615.1 Micromonospora sp. KC207 | reverse complement strand
GACGGCTGGCAGAACATGCCCCTGACCGACGCCGCCCAGACCGTCCAGGTCTCGGCCTACCCCGACGCATACGCCCAATGGGAACAGCAGGCCGCCGACCTCGTCGCCCAGCACTGGAACAACTGACCCACACCCACAGACACAGACACGCACAGACACGCCACCGGCCGGGCCCCCACACAGGGGACCCGGCCGGCCGGCATGGTGGACTGTCGCCGGGCGGGCTTACGGACGGAACCGCGCACGCCGCCGCGGTGGGCCCGGCCGGCCGATCCGCCACGGCGGGCGGCGGCAACGGCCGGTCAGCCGGCAAGCGCCTCCAGGGCCAGGTCGACGTCGGCCTCGGTGGTGTAGAGATGGAACGAGGCCCGGACCCGGCCGGCGCGCACCGCCGCCCGGATGCCCGCCCGTTCCAGCTTCTCCTGCGCGCCGGGCACCTCGACAGCAACGATCGCGCTGTTTCCCGGCGGCCGACCCAGGCCGGCGAGGAACCGGTTGGCCAGTGTCACGTCGTGCTCGCGCACCGCCGGCAGGCCGATCTCGGCGAGCAGTTCCAGCGCGGGGGCGGTGCCGACCCAACTGAACCACGCCGGGGACTGGTCGAACCGCCGGGCGTCACTGGCCAGCCGCAGCGGCGGGCCGTAGTAGGAGGAGAACGGGTCCTCGCCCGCGTACCAGCCGGCGGCGTCGGGGCGCAGCCGCTCGCGCAGCGCGGGTGCCAGGTAGGCCAGGGCCGACCCGCGCGGCCCCATCAACCACTTGTACGCCCCGACCGCGACCACGTCGGCCAGGCCCGCGTCGAACGGCAGCCAGCCGCACGCCTGGGTCGCGTCCACGGCCACCAGCGCGCGGTGCGCCCGGGCGGCGGCGACGATCCGGTCGTAGTCGGCGACGGTGCCGTCGGCGGACTGCACCAGGCTGAACGCGACCAGGTCGGTGCCGGCGTCGATCGCGTCGACGAGGCCGGCGAGCGGGACCGTCCGCACCCGCACCCCCCGCTCGACCTGCGCCAGCCAGGGAAAGAGGTTGGAGGTGAACTCCACCTCCGGAACCACCACCGTGGCACTGGCCGGCAGGGCCGCCGCGACCGGGGCGAGCAGCCCGGAGACGGTGCTGCCGACCGCCACGTCGGTGGCCGGCACGCCGACCAGGCCGGCGAAGGCCGCCCGGGACCGCCGGGTCGCGTCGTTCCAACCCTCCCAGGAGGTACGTCCCGTCCGCCAGTCGGCCAGCGCCTCCTGCACCGCCGCCCAGCCCGGCTCGGGCGGCAGCCCGTAGCTGGCGGTGTTCAGCCAGCCGGGCTGCGGCTGCCACAGCTTGCGCGCCTGTTCCAACTCCATGCCACCGACCGTAGTGCGCCCGCGCCGCCGTCATGAGCGCCAATCGACCGACGGTGGCCGCCGCCCCCATTCGGACGCCGGCAGCGGGCTACGGC
>NZ_SMKJ01000580.1:0-1439 GCF_004348615.1 Micromonospora sp. KC207 | reverse complement strand
ACCCCATCCCGGTGCCCAGTCGGCCACGGCCAACCTCGCGCTCGGCCCCGCCCTGGCGGTCATGGACCGGGTACGCGACGCCGTCCGCCGGCCGTCCGAAGGCCGGCGCTGAACCCGGCCGGGGCCACGACCCGCCAAGTGGCCCCGGCCGGGTTCAGCGCAGCAGGCGCAACGCGCCCGGTACGGCGGTCACGGTCACCGGCAGGTCGAGGCACCGCTCGCCGTCGGCGTACGTGGTGATCCCCTCGGCGGTCAACTCCACCGTGCGGGCCTGGTGGCTGCTCACCAGCGGATGCCGCACGTGCGTGCCCCGGTAGATGCGCGGCTTCACCCGGATCAGGGTGCGCCGGTCGAAACGGCCGCCGACCACCACGTCCAGCAGGCCGTCCGTCGGGTCCGCGTCGGGACAGATCCGCATGCCGCCGCCGTAGCTGGCGCAGTTGCCAACCGCCACCAGCACCGCGTCGCACTCCAGCGGCTCGCCGTCCAGCCGCAGGGTGTAGCGGCGCGGGCACAGCCGGGCCAGCTCCACCAGGATCGCCAGGTCGTAGCGGCGGGGGCCGCGCGGGCGGCGCATCCGGTTGGCCCGCTCGTTGACGATCGCGTCGAACCCGGCGGCGAGCACCGCCCCGTACCACCGGGTGCCGCCGTCGGGGCCGACCACCCGGGCCAGGTCCACCGGCCGGGTCCGGCCGTCGCGCAGCGCGGCGGCGACGGTCTCGACGGCGGCAAGCGGGTCGCCCGGGAAGCCGGTGTCGGCGGCGAAGTCGTTGCCGGTGCCGGCGGGCACCGGCCCGAACGGCACGCCCGTGCCGGCCACCGCCTGTAGGCCCCGGTGCACCGTGCCGTCGCCGCCAACGGTGACCAGGGCGGCGGCCCCGTCCGCGACGGCGGCCCGGCACGCCGCCTCGGCCTGCGCGCCGGTGCGCGCCTCCAGCAGCCGCACCGGCCGGCCGGCCGCCGCGAGCCGGTCCAGCAGGCGCGGCAGCAGGCCACGGTGCCGCCCACGCCCGGCCGTCGGGTTGGCGAGCACCGCGACGGGGCCGTCGGCACGCTGCCTGGGCGCGCGGTGGTCGGCTGCGGTCACGGCGAGCACCGTACCGCCCTTCCGCCAGCCGTGGCCCCGCCGGTCCGCACAGCGCCAGCCCACCGCGCGCCGTCCCCCGATCGACGTCCCGGGCGTCGGGTCGCCGGGAATCGTCGGGAAGCAATCTGCCGTCGCGTTGAACGACCGGCGTGCCGGCCCCGTACGGTTCGGTGAAGGGAGCTGCCCCATGAAGCGCTTGACCCCGCTGCTGACGCTGGTGACCGGAGCCGGGATGGCGGCCGTACTGTTCGCGATGAGCGCGCAGGCGGCGCCGGCGGCCGCACCGCCGAAGGTGGAAGCCGCGCCCCCGGCCAGCACCGCGGCACCCGCCGACGCGCCACCCGAGCAGACC
>NZ_SMKJ01000579.1:0-1439 GCF_004348615.1 Micromonospora sp. KC207 | reverse complement strand
GGCGAGGTCGGGACCGAGGGCGGGGGCTGCAGGTCGGCGCGGTCGACTCTGGGGAGGAAGGCGGTCTGCTCCTCGTCCCGCCCCTGGTGTCGGCCGTCCCAGGTGTCGTCGGGTGTTCGGGTCACCGGGGCACCGTCGCCGAGCGCAGGGCTGTCGAGTCCTCGAAGGCCGGCACCGTGACCGTCGAGACGGTCTCCCGGTAACCGAGCTGGAAGTCGTTGACCGCGCCCTTGAACATCTGCACTCCCTCAGACGCGGCGAGGGCCTGCCGGAGCGCAGCGGGGTCGCCGATTGCAACGATCTTGAATGGAGGGGAGTACACCCGCCCGTGCAGCAGCAGGGTGTTACCTACGCAGCGTACCGCGCTGGTGGTGAGGACGCGGACGTTCATGATTGACATCGCCTCCGCGCCGCCGGCCCAGAGCGCGTTCACGACGGCCTGCACGTCCTGCTGGTGGACGACGAGGTCGTCGTTGGTGGCACCGTCGGGCAGACCCTGGTCGGCGCGGCGCACGGCGTCGTTGAGCTCGACGGTGACGCCCGTTCCGGTGAGCGCGGTGAACCCGGCGGCCTGCCGGCTGGCGGCGGCGCGGTCCCGCTGCTCCCTGATCGGGCCGTCGGAGTCGGCCAGGGTCGCGGTCTCGTCCTCGACCTCGGCCCGGAGTTGGGCGGCCTGCCGCTCGCTCGCCGCGACCTGCTGCCGGCGGTCCTCGATGAGCTGGGTGAGCTGGGGTCGGCGGTCCTCGCGCAGGGCCGTGCCACCGGCGGTCGTCGCGGTGGTGGTGAACAGCAGCCCGGCCGCGGCGGCGATCAGCGGCACGCCGACCGACCAGCCCGGGCGTCGCTGCCGGGGACGCCGGGGCAGGAGGGCGGCGACAGCCCGGCGGAGGGCCTTCTGCCAGGAGGCAGCGCCGGATGTGTATTCCACCGAGCGCTCCTTCCGCGTCGTCTCGTGTCAGCCCGCGACGACGCGGGCCGGTGCGGCGACCCGAACAGTCCCGCCTATTCCGGTCACTCCGTGCATCGGCCTGACCCCATTCATGGCTTGAACGGGCCATCCGGACTACGCTAGCTGTCGAACATTATTGGCCATGGACCGTCGCCCCCGCGCCCGGTTGTCAGGCCGGACGAGGTCGTAACCCCCTCTGGAGAGCGTCGTGCCCAAGTCTCAGGTCCGCAAGAAGAAGGTGTACACCCCGCCGACGGACGTTCGTCCGACGGCGACGGCGGCGACGCGCAAGCCTAGCCCGGTCTGGCTGCCCGTCACGGCGGTCGCCTTGATCGTCGGCGGCATCGGCTGGCTGGTGGTGTACTACCTCTCCGAGCAGGAGTACCCGGTCATGTCGTGGGGTTACTGGAACCTCGCGGTGGGCTTCGGTGCGATGGTCGGCTCCCTGGTCCTGCTCTCCCGCTGGCGCTGACCCGGCGGGCCCGGCCCG
>NZ_SMKJ01000578.1:0-1448 GCF_004348615.1 Micromonospora sp. KC207 | reverse complement strand
CCGCGCTCATGGGCAGCCCGGGGCAGGGCAACTACGCCGCCGCCAACGCGTTCCTCGACGCGCTCGCCGCCCACCGCCGCGCGGCCGGGCTGCCCGCCACCTCCCTCGCCTGGGGCATGTGGGCGGACGCCACCGGCATGACCGGCGACCTGGACGAGGCCGAACTGGCCCGCCTGGAACGCATCGGCGTCGGCGCCATCTCCGCACAGCTCGGCCTCGACCTCTACGACCGGGCGCAGCAGATGGCGGACGCGCTGATCGTGCCGGTCCGGCTGGACGTCGCCGCGCTGCGCCGCCAGGCCGGCGCCGGGATGCTCAACCCGCTGCTGCGAGCCCTGGTCAAGGCCCCCGCCCGGCGTGCTGACGCGGGCGGCCGGTCGCTGGCCCACCGGCTGGCCGCGGTCCCGCGCGAGGACTGGGAACGCGTCGCGCTGGACCTGGTCCGCGCCCAGGTTGCCACGGTCCTCGGCCACACCTCCCCGGAGGCGATCGACCCTGGCCGCGCGTTCAAGGAGCTCGGCTTCGACAGCCTCGCCGCTGTCGAGGTCCGCAACCGGCTCACCCAGGCCACCGGCCTGCGACTGCCCTCGACCCTGGTCTTCGACCACCCCACCCCGGCCGCGGTCACTCGGTTCGTCATCGCCGCCGCGATGCCCGACGCCGCGCCGCCCGACCCGCAGGGGACCGAGGAGAACGAACTGCGGGCCGTGCTCGCCACGATCCCGCTGGCCCGCATCCGCCAGGCCGGCCTGCTCGACGCCCTGCTGGAACTGGCCAGCGGCGACCCGGCGGACGAGCCCGCCGCCGACGCCGGGATCGCCTCGATCGACGACATGGACGTCGAGGCGCTGATCCGGATGACCGAAGAGGACCCGGCATGACCACAGCCGAGAACCTGGCCGCCCCCGCGCGGCCGGACGGGAGCGCATGAGCATGGCCGCCGACCAGACCGCTCTCGTGGAGGCGTTGCGCAAGTCGCTCAAGGAGACCGAGCGCCTGCGGCAGCAGAACCGCCGGCTCGTCGCCCAGTCCACCGAGCCCCTCGCGATCGTCGGCATGAGCTGCCGCTACCCGGGCGCCACCTCGCCCGACGAGCTGTGGCGGATGCTCGCCGACGGCCGGGACGCGATCACCGGGCTGCCGCGCGACCGCGGCTGGGACGTCGACACCCTGTACGACCCGGACCCGGACCGGACCGGCCGGGTGTACGCCCGCGGCGGCGGCTTCCTCGAAGGCGTCGGTGACTTCGACGCCGGCTTCTTCGGAATCAGCCCCCGCGAGGCGCTCGCCATCGACCCGTCGCAGCGCCTCTCGCTGGAGACCTCGTGGGAGGCGCTGGAGGATGCGGGTATCGATCCGACGTCGCTGCGCGGCTCGGACACCGGCGTCTTCTTCGGCGCCGTCACCTCGGACTACGGCGGCTCGACGCCGCCCGAGTTGGAGGGTTT
>NZ_SMKJ01000577.1:0-1471 GCF_004348615.1 Micromonospora sp. KC207 | reverse complement strand
AGCCGGCCCCGGCCGCCGACTTCACGCTGCCCGCCGACGCGGCCGTGCGGGTCAGCCCCGACCCGGCCGCCCGGGACGTCGCCGAACAGCTCGCCGCCCTGTTGCGGCCGGCCACCGGCTACCCGATCCCGGTGACCGACGCCGCACCGCCGGCCGAAGGGCTCACCCTCCGGCTCTCCGGCACACCCGGCGACGGCCCCGGCCCGGCCGCCCCGACCGCCGGCCCCGACGGGGTCACCCCGGTCGCGCGGCTCGGCGCGGAGGGTTACCGGCTCGACGTGACCCCCGACGCGGTACGCATCACCGCGGCCACCCCGGCCGGCCTCCTGCACGGCGTACAGACCCTCCGCCAGCTACTGCCACCCGCCATCGAGAGCCCGGCCCCGGTGGCCCAGCGGTGGTCGGTGCCCGGCGGGGTGATCGTCGACCGGCCTCGGTTCCCCTACCGGGGCGCGATGCTCGACGTGGCGCGGCACTTCTTCGGCGTCGCCGACGTGCTGCGGGTGATCGACCACCTGGCCCGGTACAAGCTCAACCACCTGCACCTGCACCTCACCGACGACCAGGGCTGGCGAATCGCCGTCGAGGACTGGCCGAGGCTGGCCGCCGTCGGCGGGGCGACCGAGGTGGGCGGCGGACCGGGCGGGGCGTACACCCGGGCGGACTACCGGCGCATCGTCTCCTATGCCGCCCGCCGGCACGTCACCGTCGTCCCGGAGATCGACCTGCCCGGCCACACCAACGCGGCGCTGACCGCGTACCCGCAGCTCGCGCCGGGCGGGGTCGCGCCGCCGCCGTACACCGGCACCGAGGTCGGCTTCAGCTACCTCGACCCGGCCGACGAGCGCACGTACGCCTTCGTCGCCGACGTGCTCGGCGAGGTCGCCGCACTCACCCCCGGGCCCTGGCTGCACATCGGCGGGGACGAGGCCTTCAAGGTCCCCGCCGACGCGTACAACCGCTTCGTGGAGCGGACGCAGGACATCGTCGCCGCCACCGGCGCGACGGTCATCGGCTGGCACCAGATCGCCCCGGCCCGCCACGCCGACGGGCGGGTCCTCCAGTGGTGGGGCACCGGGGGCGACGACCCCGTGGTGGCCGAGGCGGTCCGGCGCGGCGCCCGGGTGATCCTCTCCCCCGGCAACCGCGCATACCTGGACATGAAGTACGCCCCGGACACCCCGATCGGGCACGACTGGGCGGGCCTGATCGACGTGGCCCGGGCGTACGACTGGGATCCGGGCACGCACCTGACCGCCGTGCCGGCCGAGGCGGTGCTCGGCGTGGAGGCCCCGCTCTGGACCGAGTCGGTGACCTCGCTGGCCGAGATCGAGTTCATGCTGCTGCCCCGGCTGCCCGCCATCGCCGAGTTGGGCTGGTCGCCCCGGCGCACCCACGACTGGGCGTCCTTCCGCCGCCGCCTCGCCGGGCACGGCCCCCGCTGGAGCGCCGCGGGCATCACCTTCCACCC
>NZ_SMKJ01000576.1:0-1473 GCF_004348615.1 Micromonospora sp. KC207 | reverse complement strand
TGCTTGCCGCGGCGTTGCGGGCCAAGCAGCCCGAGCCGCACGCTTTCGCCGCGTTCCTCGCCCAGGCCCACAACGCCGGAGTGCCGGTGGACTGGGCGGCCGTGCTGGCCGGCGGGAAGCGCATCGACCTGCCTACCTACGCCTTCCAGCACCAGCGCTACTGGCTGATGCCCGACACCAGCACCCTCGACCGGGTCGACCATCCCCTGCTGACCGGCGCCGTGCGCGTCGGCGACCGCGACGAATGGGTGTTCACCGGACGGCTCTCCCGCGACCTCGCCCCCTGGCTGCCCGACCACGCCGTGCTGGGCACGGTGGTCGTCCCCGGCACCGCCCTGGTCGAGCTGGCGCTCACCGCCGGACGGCATGCCGGCACCCCGGTCGTCGACGAACTCACCCTCGAAGCACCCCTGGTCGTGCCGGCCGACGCCGAGGTGCGGCTCCAGGTCACCGTCGGTGAGCCCGGCGGGGACGGTCGCCGTGCGGTGGCCGTCTACTCGCACGCCGACGACTCCCACGCCGGCCGCTGCCACGCGCGCGGCGTCCTGGCCGCCGTCGACGACGAAGTGCTCCCCTCACCGGGGACGCCGTGGCCGCCGGCGGACGCCGAACCGATCGGGGTCGACGCGCTCTACGCCCGGCTTGCCGAGATGGGCTACGAGTACGGCCCGGCTTTTCAGGGCGTCGAAGCGGCCTGGCGCGATGGGGACGCGGTGTACGCCGAGGTCGCGCTCGCCGGTGAGTACACCGAGGCGGCGCGCCATTTCGTGCTGCACCCGGCGCTGTTCGACGCGGCGCTGCACGGCGGCCCAGACCTGCTCGACCGGGGTGACGGCACGGCGCCGGGTCTACCGTTCGCATTCTCCGGCGTCCGGCTCGACCGCACCGGCCTCAGCCGCCTCCGGGTGCGCGTGACGACCACCACCGCCGCCGCGACGCTGCGGATCGACATCGCCGACGACCAAGGCGGCGGGGCCGGCCGGATCGACGCCCTCGCGCTCCGCCCCGCCGACAGCCGGCAGCTCACGGGCGCCGCGCCCGGCGGGTCGCTGCACACCCTCGATTGGATCCCCGTCCCGTCCGGGACGGCCCGGACCGACGCCGCGGCGGACCTGGTCATCGCCACCGTGGACGACCCCTCGGGCGACGACCCGGCGGAGCGTGCCCGGGCCGTGACCGCGTGGACTCTGGACCTGCTGCAACGCCGGCTCGCCGAGCCCGCCGCCACGGCCACTCGGCTCGTCGTGGTCACCCGTCAGGGGGTTGCGGTGGGTGATGAGGCGGTTGATCTTGCGATGGCGCCGGTGTGGGGTTTGGTTCGTAGTGCTCAGTCTGAGCATCCGGGCCGGTTTCAGCTTGTTGATTTGCCCGGTGGGGAGCCTGATCCGGATTGGGTGGCGCTTGCCGCGACCGGGGAACCTCAGCTTGCTGTCCGTGGTGGTGTTCCGCTGGCTCCCCGGCTTGCTGCGCACA
>NZ_SMKJ01000575.1:0-1475 GCF_004348615.1 Micromonospora sp. KC207 | reverse complement strand
CCCGGGTACCCTCCCCGCCGGCCGGGGTCGCGGAACTCTGCCCGCCGGCCGGGCCGAGCGCGCGACCCGCCAGCGCGGCGGCCAGGGTCAGCACGAGCAGGGCCACGCCGGCCGGGGCCGCCCCCGTAACCGCTGCCCCGGTGGGCGCGCCGGACCACGGCGGGACCACTTCCCCGTACGGGGCGACGAGCACCCGCACGGTCACCGGGGCGGCGGCGAGCAGCGCCACCGCGAGCAGTCCGAGGCAGGTAACCAGCGGTGCCCCCGCCGGACGGGTGCCCGGCCCGGCGAGCACGGTCGACAGGACCACCAGCGCGGCGTAGAGCGCCACCGGCTCGTCGGCCCGTACGACCAGCGGGGCCAGCGCCACCAGCGCGGACCCGACGGCGAAGGCGACCGAGGCGTACCCGGTCAGCTCCGGCCACCAGCGGCGGACGGCGAGCAGCACGACCAGCGGCAGCCCGACTGCGGCCAGGGCGGCCCGCGCCTGCCACCAGGGCGACGCCCCGGCGGCGAAGAGCGCGTTGGCGACCGCCGCCGGCACCGCCAGCAGTCCGGCGGCCAGGGCGGCCCCGGCGACGCCCCACCGGACGCCACCGGCCTGCCGGCCCCGGGCGGCGACGGCCAGCCCGATCGGCACGACCGCGCCGAGCAGGGCGGCCTCCCCTGCCGGGGTGGCCAGGCCGACCAGAAGCGCGTGCCCGACCAGCGCCGCGCCGGCGACCGCCGCCGCCAGCACGCCCCACCAGGGCCGGGCCCGGGTGACGGCGAACAGCAGCAGTCCCGCGCCGACGACCAGGCCGGCGGCCGGCACCGCCGGCCACGGCACCGGCCCGACGCCCGACACCGCGAGGGTGGCGAAGGCGACCGCGACCGCCGCGATCACCGGCCACGCCACCCGGGGCAGCAGCGCCGCCAGCGCGACCGCCGCCAGCGCCACGGCGACCGGGACCTGCCACCCCCAGGGCAGGTGCGGGCCGGCGGCGACCCCCTCCCAGGGCGGCAGCACCCGGCCCACCGCGACCGCGCCGAGCAGCACGGCGAGCAGCGCGCCGACCTGCGCCGCCCCGCCGGCCACCAGCAGGGCACCGACTCGCGGCCCGGTGCCGACCCGGCGGGGCAGCGCCCGGACCGTCCCGGCCAGGGCCAGCGCGACGAGCGCCGTGGCCACCGTCAGCAGCCCCGGGCGCAGCTCCGCCACCGGGCGCAGCAGCGCGACGCCGAGCACCGGGACCAGTGCCGCGGCCGCGGCGGCCCGGAACCCTGCGGAGCCGGCGACCAGCGCCGCGCCGAGCAGGGCCAGGGCGACCAGCAGCAGGGGTACACCGGCCAGCAGCGGCGAGCCGGCGGCCCGGCCCACGGCGAGCGGCACCAGCGCACAGGCCGCCGCGACGAGCAGCGAGCCGGCGTACCCGAGCCAGGCCAGCACCCGGCCGGCGGCGAGGGTCGTTTCCCCGGCGGCCCCCGCCCCGACC
>NZ_SMKJ01000574.1:0-1482 GCF_004348615.1 Micromonospora sp. KC207 | reverse complement strand
CCGGTGGGCGATGTGGCCGACCGCGCCGCCGCCGGTTTCCGCCACCGGTACGGCGCACCGGCCGCCGGCCGCTGGGCAGCACCCGGCCGGGTCAACCTGATCGGCGAGCACACCGACTACAACGACGGCTTCGTGCTGCCGTTCGCGCTGCCGCTGCGTACCGTCGTCGCCGCCGCCCCCCGAGACGGCGACCGCTGGACGGTCTGGTCGGAGCTCTCCGACGCGGTGGTCGAGTTCGGGGCCGACGAGGTGGCCGCCCCCGGCCGGGTCGACGGCTGGGCCGCGTACGTCGCCGGGGTGGTGTGGGCGCTGCGCGAGGCCGGCCACGCCGTGCCCGGCGCGCGGCTCGCCATCGCCTCCGACGTGCCACTCGGCTCCGGGCTGTCCTCCTCGGCCGCGCTGGAGGCCGCCGTGCTCGCCGCCCTCGTCGATCTCGGCGGGCTGGACCTGCCGGCCGAGGCGCGGCCCCGGGTCGCCCAGCGTGCCGAGAACGCCTACGTCGGCGCGCCCACCGGGATCATGGACCAGTCCGCGGTGATCCGCTGCCGCGCCGGCCACGCCCTCTTCCTCGACTGCCGCACCGAGGCCGTCGAGCACATCCCGTTCGACCTGGCTGCCGCCGGGTTGGCCATGCTGGTGATCGACAGTCGGGCACCGCACCGGCACGCCGACGGCGAGTACGCCTCCCGCCGCACCGCCTGCGAGAAGGCCGCCGGGCTGCTCGGGGTGCCCGCCCTGCGTGACGTGGCCGCCGTCGACCTCGACGATGCCCTCGCCCGGCTCGACGACGACGAGATCCGCCGCCGGGTCCGGCACGTCGTCACCGAGGACCAGCGGGTGCTCGACACCGTGGCGCTGCTTCGAGCCGGCCAGGTCGGCGACATCGGGCCGCTGCTGACCGCCTCGCACGCCTCGATGCGCGACGACTTCGAGATCACCGTGCCGGAGGTCGACACGGCGGTCGAGGCGGCCCTCGCAGCCGGGGCTTACGGGGCCCGGATGACCGGCGGCGGCTTCGGCGGCTGCGTCCTCGCCCTGGTCGACGCCGACCGCGCCGACACGGTGGCCGACGCCGTCGCGGCCGAGTACGCCGAGCGCGGCTTCCGCGCCCCCGGCTTCCACCTGGCCACCCCGGCCGCCGGCGCACACCGCTGGTAGACAGGGGCCCCTTGCCAGCGCACAACGCGCAGCAAGGGGCCCCTGTCAACAGCTCTGGGCGGGTCGTCCGCCGGAGCAGGGCGCGCGTCGGCGCTCAGCCGGCCTCGACGATCATGCCCGCGCCGACGGTGCGGTTTGTCGCCTCGTCGATGATCACGAACCCGCCGGTGGTGCGGTTGCGTCGGTACTCGTCCGCCAGCAGCGGGATGGTGGTGCGGATGCGGACCCGGCCGATCTCGTTGAGGTCGAGTTGGGTGGCGGTTTCGTCACGGTGCAGGGAGTTGATGTCGAGGCGGTAGTGCAGACCCCGCACGATCGCCCGCG
>NZ_SMKJ01000573.1:0-1511 GCF_004348615.1 Micromonospora sp. KC207 | reverse complement strand
CGGCAAAGGTGGGACCCCACCCACCCGCCACCTGCAGAAATGGTTCCGCAGCGGCGACGCAGCTGGATCGAGTACCCGCCCCCACTCTGCGTCCCATCCTCAGAAGGAGAGACGCCGTGACCAGCACAGACACCAGTTACCAGTTCCGCAACAACCACAGCCAACTCGGCCCGCTGCAGGCGGTCCTCGACCCCATCACCCGACGAGAACTCGCCGCGGTCGGCGTGAAACCCGGACAACGGGCCCTGGACGTCGGCGCCGGAGCAGGCTCGATCGTCGCGCACCTGGCCGGTCTCGTCGGCCCACACGGCAAGGTCACCGCCGTCGACGCCGACACCCGTCTGCTGCACCCCACCGCAGTGATCGACGTCTACCAGCGGGACCTGCGCCGCGAGCCCATCCCCGGCGAACCCCGCAGCATCGACCTCGCCACCGCCCGGTGCGTGCTCGAACACCTACCCAACCGACGCGACGTCCTGCGCCAGATGATCGACCTGCTACGACCAGGCGGATGGCTGGTCCTCGGGGAGATCGTCCACACCCCCGCCCTGGTGCACCGCGCCTCGAACAACACCGACAGCACCCTCATCACCGACGTCATCGAGAACATCCTCGCCATCCTGGCCGGCCGCGCCGTCAATCTCTCATGGGGCGACGAGGAACCTAATGTCCTACTCGCCGCCGGCCTCAACCACGTCCACACCCGGTGGCACTCCGAGACATGGACCGGCGGAGGACCCGGCTGCGCCCTCTACGCCGACAACGCGATCCAACTGCGCGACCACCTCATCCACCACGGCTTCACCCCGCAACAGCTCGACCGATTCGGTGAACTCATGACCGACCCCTACACCGTGGTGCGCTCCTACCAGTTCGCCTCCACCCGCGCCCAGAAACCCCAGTGACCTGCCGGACCCGGACCTGTTGATGTGCCCCGATCGCTCAGGCTCAAGGTCACCCACACTGCTCAGTCACTGGACGTAGCTCACCCATGCCTCACTCCGTCGCCCACCCGACCCCGGCTCGCACACCGGCTCTGGGAGGGCGGCAGCGGCAGCCAACCCGAATGGCTGCCCGGCCGGCCCCGCCCCCGCTATTCCTCCAGCCCGAGCGGCGGGAACCGGCCAGCGGCCGGCGGCGGAGCATCCCCAGCCCGCCGCCGGCCGTACCCACACCACCCCAGGAGACGCCTCATGCAGACCCACCTGGCCAGCGCCCACGGGCAGCCGCTTCCCATAAACGCCGAGGGCGGTGCCGCTACGCGGCTGCAGCCGAACGGCCTCCACGCCTCCTGGACAACTCTCACCCCGCGCATCCACCACGCCAGCAACTACTTCTGGTGCCTGCTGGCCGACCGTGGGATGAGGCTGCTGCCCGAACGTGATGCACAAACGTTCCTGGCCACCGTCGGTCACCTGGTCGCCGGAGGTGACAACCACGCCGGGCGCACCGCCCTGCTCGCCGCCCTCGCCCCCACCTACCGGCACCTGAGCCTGCAGCCCTACCACCAC
>NZ_SMKJ01000057.1:0-28496 GCF_004348615.1 Micromonospora sp. KC207 | reverse complement strand
ATGCTGGACGCTCCAGCGGGATCGTGATGGTCATGCTGCTCCCTCCATGGCGGGCGGTCGTGTTCGGCCGGCGGTCACACCTGCGCCAGCCGGTCCTGGGCGAGTTCGTCCCACCGCAGCGCCGCCGCGGTGATGCCGAGCTTGCGGTGGCAGTCGGCCAGGGCGGCGGAGGGGACCGGGTCGTACGGATCCACCTCCAACGCCCGGCGGTTCCAGCGGATCGCGGTCCACCAGTCCTCGGCCTCCAGCGCCAGGTCACTGAGGAGCCGCAGTGCGTGCAGGGCGCGGGTGCGGCACCATTCCCGCTCGGCCACGGCCCACTCCGCGTCCTGCGCGGGGAGCAGGTCGCCCCGGTAGACCTCCACCGCGCGCCGTAGGTGCCCGGCGGCCAGCGCCCGGTCGCCGGCGGCGAGTGCGGCGTTGGCGGCGGTGATCCGTCGTTCGAAGGAGGCCACGTCGATCCAGAGCTGATCGGTCTGGAGCAGGTAGCCACCGTCCACCGAGGCGATCCGCACCGGGGTGTGGCCCTCGCCCGTCGGGCAGAGGGCGCGCCGGGCCCCGTGCACCGCGGCCTTCACCGAAGTGGTGCCGGCCGACGGCGGCAGGTGCGGCCACAGCGCCGAGCGGAGGGTGTCCCTGCTGACCGGCCGGCCCCGGTGCAGCAGCAGGTATTGCACCAGCGCCTGGGACCGGCCGGCCCGCCAGTTGGTGACGGTGCGACCGTCAATGGTGATCCGGAATCCGCCGAGTAGTTCGACGCTCGACGGGGCTGTGTTGTCTGACATATTGCTCCACCACGATCTGCCGTTCCCTGGGTGGGGGTGACCTGCCGACCGTAAATTGCTTACGCTGGGGAGACCAAGGTGGCGAAATCAACGTGCCGGCGAAAGTGGAGGTAGGTGGTAGTCGCTCTGCGACCATCGTCGTAGGTGTAAGTCAGTGACTCGGATGAACCGAGTCACGGGTTCCGCGCCCACGATATTCACATGACCTACCACTCGGTTATTCGGTTCGACCGGTACTCCCGGTCCGCGGGTGTCGTACGGCCGTCGACGGTGGCGGTCGCGGAAGGCTGCCGATACCTGGCGGCGAGTTGGCGGGAAGCCCGCCCCGTCGTGCAGGTCGTCTTCCAGCTGCGTTTTCTCGCGGGCGCGGCCGTGGCCGCCCCGCAGGCGGTGCTGACCCGGCCCGGGTCGCTGCTGGTGGGCGCGTTCGCCTGGCTCTGCGCGACCTGGTTCGTCTACCTGCTGAACGGGCTCTCCGACCAGGTGGAGGACCGGCGCAACGGCTCGCTGCGACCGCTCGCCAGCGGAACGCTCCCGGTCGGCGTCGCTCGGCGGACCGCAGTCGCCCTGGCCGGGCTCGCACTGCTGTCGGCGGCGGCGGTCTCGGCGCGTCTTGCCGGGCTGGTGGCGCTGATGTTGACCCTCGGCTGGCTCTACTCGGCCGGTCCCCGGCCGCAGAAGGGCAACATGGCCGGCTTCGTGCTGGTGGTGGCGTCCGGTGGGGTCGTCACCTACCTGGCCGGAGCCGCCGCGGCAGATGGGCCGGTGCGTTCGGAGTTGATGGTGCTGATGGTGGCGATGTCGCTGTGGATGGCGCTGGCCGGCACCACCAAAGACCTCTCCGACGTGGACGGTGACCGGGTGGCCGGCCGGCGTACCCTGCCGGTGCTGCTGGGCGACGGGGCCGCCCGCCGGCTGATGGCCGTCCTGGTGGCGGTGGCCGGCGGTGTGCTGCTGGCCGGCGCCCTGCTACTGGCCCCGGTGCTGGTCCTGCCGGCGGTGGTGCTGGCCTTCGGCGCGGCCGGGGTGGTCGGTTGCCTGCTCCTCGGCGCCGGTGCCACCGGGCGCCGTCGCCAGCGCCGCCCGTATCGGCTCTTCATGGTCAGCCAGTACGCGGTGCACCTGAGCGTGCTGGGGATCTTTCCGGGTTGACAGCAGCCGGGGTCGTCGGCGAGCAAGTCGGGTGTGGACGGTCACATCCGTCGCTGTCGGCAGAGGGTCTACGCTGCGCGACAGGCGCGCTACCGTGGTAGCCTCTGCCGAGATAGCGGGGGGGTCCGTGGCGAAGCCATACGCGATGCAGCCCGTGACAGAGGCCGAACTGTCCTCGATGGCGCGGGAGATCGTCGAAGCGTTCCATCGCTCACTGAGTCAACAGGAAAGCGAACTGGTCAACGGTCCCGATGTCCTGGCGCAGCTCGCGGCGCAGGTCCGGGCGGTGCTCAACGACGTCGCGGCCCGGGTGTCCATGACCGAGGCGCCCCCGATGGATCTGGTCGGCGAGGCTCGATTGTTCACCGTCGACATCGGTGCCGACCGCGCCCGGCGCGGCATCCATCCGGTCCAGTCGCTCCGTGCCGCGACCACCCTCTTCGAGGTGATGCTGCCGGTCATCACGCGCGACCTGCCGGCCACGGACAGCGCCGGGGTGCTCCGGCTCAGCCGCGCGTTGCACGAGGCGATCATGGCTCGGGTCGCGCTGGCCTCGCTGTCGTATGTGGGGTTCCTGATGCAGAAGTTGCAGGCGTCCCGGCAGGAGGAGCGCAATCGGATCGCCCGGGAGCTGCACGACCGGGTCCTGCACGAGATGGGGCTCACCCTGCACCGGCTCGACCTGCACCGGCACTACGCCGATCGCGATCTGGAGCAGGCCCGGGCCAAGATCGACGCGGCCATCGAGTCACTGGACGAGGCGGTCCGTACGGTGCGTGGCCTCTCTGCCGAACTCCGTCGTTCGGTGGGCGAGTACGGACTGGAACGTACCCTGCGCGGCTACCTGGAGGCTAACGTGCCGCCCTCGGTGCGGTATTCGCTGGTGGCAAACGGTGACCTCAAGGTGCTCCCGCCCGACGTGCTGGAGGAGCTGTACCTGATCCTGCGGGAGGCCGCCCGCAACGCGGTGCGGCATGCCGCACCGTCCCGGCTGGACATCGTAATCGACGTGGGGGACAACGCGGTGGCCGCCACGGTGGTCGACGACGGGTGCGGCTTCGACACCACCGACCCGGACTGTGCCCGGGGTGGCCTGCCGTCGATGTACGAGCGGGCCCTGTTGCTGCACGGCGAGGTCGAGCTGATCAGCGCGCCTGGCCAGGGCACCCGGGTCGAGGTGCGGATCCCGTTCGCCGAGGCGGGCCTGTGAACGCCCCGGTCCGGTCGCAGATCCGGGTGTGCCTGGCCGACGACCACACCCTGCTGCGGGACGGTATCCGGGAGATGCTCTCCACCGAGCCGGAGTTCGCGGTCGTCGGTGAGGCGTCCTCCGGGCCGGAGGCGGTGGCCCTCGCGGTGCGGCTGCGCCCGGACGTGCTGCTGCTCGACGTCGAGATGCCGGGTCCGGGTGCGGCGGCGGTGATCCGACAGGTCCGACGGACCGCATCCGAAACCCGGGTGATCGTGTTGACCATGCACGACGACCCGGACATGGTGCACGAGCTGTTGGAGGCGGGCGCCGTCGCGTACCTGCTCAAGACGATCCTGCGGGACGACCTGGTCGCCGCGGTGCGCTCGGTGGTCCGCCGTCCCACGCAGAGCGTCCTGCTGGCGGTCTCCCGAGAGACGGTGGAGCGGCTGGACCGGCAGAAGCCGCGAACGAACGGCACCCCGTTGACCTCGCGGGAGCTGGAGGTGCTCCGGCTCACCGCGGAGGCGATGAGCAACGCGCAGATCGCCAGCCGGCTCTTCATCACCGAGGCCACGGTCAAGCGGCACCTGACCAACATCTACGCCAAGTTGCAGGCGGTGTCCCGGGTGGACGCCATCCGCAAGGCGACCGCCGCCCGGCTGATCAAACCGATGGACGACAGGCCCACCGCCCGCTGACGACCCGCGGCGCTCCCGGTGAGGTATGACCAGGCCATGACCGGCGTCACTTAGGTTTGTTCGGTCGGATGTCGTCGAGGTTTGACCCGGTGTGTCCCCCGGCCTCGAGCCGGCGCGAGGGACGCCGGGCCAGTCTCCGGAGCTGGGAGCGCCGCATGTCTGGGTGGAGGGAGTCCCGCTACTTTCAACTGGTGGTCAGCCAGACCCGGGATTTCGCGGTCTGGCCGATCGGTCGACGGCCACCCGAGGGATGGCGGATCGTGCCGTTCGCCGGGACCATCCAGGCCTGCGGCCGGCAGGTGGCGGAGCGGACCGGCGCGGTGCGGGCCAGCGACGTGGCCCGTTCCGTGGCGACCGACATCAGCCTCGTCGGTTTGCTACGTAAGGCGGCGGGGGAACAGCCCGATGCGCCCGCGCTGGGCTTCGGCCACCTGCGGCTGTCCTACCGGCGGCTGTGGGAGTCGGTCGACGACGTCGCTGACCGGTTGGTGGCGGCCGGGGTCGGTCCCGGCCGGCGGGTCGCCGTCGTCGGCGACTGCGCCGCCGACCTGATCGGCGCGGTCCTCGCGGTGCTGGCCGCCGGAGCGAGCTGTGTCCTGTGTGCCGGGAGTCGCCCGGAGGCGGCGGTGCGGGCGACACGGCCGGAACTGGTGCTGGTCCCGGCTGGTCCCGGGGCACCAGCCGGGTGGCCGTTGGTCCGGCAGCGCTGGCGGGGAGTGACCGGGGCGGCCTGGCAGGCTCGTGGCCGGGCCGGGTCGACGGTGGCCGCGCCTCTGGTGGAAGAGCCGGAACCGTCGTTGATGGTGCCGCTGGCCGAGGATGCGGTGAGTGTGGTGTGGCGTGGCACGCAGTTGACCTGGTTGGCCGGTGACTGCGGCCTGCCCCGGTCGGGCCAGGGGGACCGGCTGCGCGTGCCGGTCCCGACGGACCCGCTGGTGGGCGCGGTGGCGGTGGCACGCGCGTTGCTCACCGGTGCGGAACTGGTCCTGCCGGCGGTGCGGCCTGCGGGCGCGGGCGACCGGCGTGACGCGGCGGCGGGGCTGGCCCGGTGGTCGTTGCGGATCGACCGAAACGCCGGCTCGGCCGACGAGGTGGAGCTGTGCGGCTTCGCCGAAACCGCGATGGTGGCGGCGGTGGTGTCGGAGGGCGGCGCGTTGGCGCCGTTGCCGCAGCACCGGTGGCACGTCCTCGACGACGACTTCGGACCGGTGCCGACAGGGGAGGTCGGAGAGCTGTTCCTGGCCGGTCCCATGCTGACCGTCGGGTACCTCGACCGGCCCGAGCTGACCATGGCCCGATTCCTGCCGGATCCGCTGGGTGCCGCCGAGGGGAGCCGGATGTTCCGGACCGGGTGCCGGGCGCGGCGGCTGCCGGGACACCGGTTCGCGCTCGTCGAAGGGGATGACGGCATCTGACCTGCCTCAGCTCGCGGTGGGCGCACGGGAGAACCTGTTTAGGTGAGTGACCCGGCCTGCCGGAGGCTGAGGAGGAAGCAGGCTCCGGGCTCCGGCGGCGTGCGGCGGGTCGCCCGGTGCGACCCGCCGGACATGGCATTGACATATCTCACTGAATGACCCTAAGGTCTTGCCGAAACGATTCGACGTCGGCGGGCGGTCCGGGCAGCGTCCGGCCGCGTAAGGCGCGGGTGCCGTCGACGATACGAGCACCATCTGGTCCTGCACGGGCAGCGGGGCCAGAGATGGAGTCTGCGGGAACTGAGCCGGTCGGGCGCCGCGGGCCCGTCGTGCGCGTCTCCGGGTGCCCCCCTCAGGGGTGAGCGCGGTCAGGAATGGCGCGTCGTGGCGGTATGGGGATCGCCGTGGATGCCCGTGCCGGAATCAGTCCATGCCGAGTGGCAGGAGCCGCATCATGGCAAAACGCAGACCCATTCTCGGAATCATCGCGGCCGCGGCGATCTTCGTCGTGGCCGCAGGCGCAACGGCAGTGGCCGGTGGCCTGAGCGGAAGCGCGTCGGCCGCAGGGATCGGAGCGGCTGCGACGACCGCTGGGTGCGGCAAGGCGCCCACGTTGACCAGCGGCCCACGATCCATCCAGAGCGGGGGTCAGAACCGTAGCTTCATCCTCAGGATTCCCGACAACTACGACAGGAACCACCCCTATCGGTTGATCTTCGGGTTCCACTGGAACGGCGGCACCGCCAACGACGTCGACTCCGGCGGTTCGGACGGGGCGGCCTGGTCCTACTACGGGCTGCGGCAGCAGGCGAACAACAGCACCATCTTCGTCGCACCCCAGGGCAACAACAACGGCTGGGCCAACCCCGGCGGCCAGGACGTCACCTTCGTCGACGACATGATCAGGCAGATCCAGGCGGACCTGTGCGTCGACACCACGCAGTTGTTCGCCCTCGGCTTCAGCTACGGCGGAGGCATGAGCTACGCCCTGGCCTGCGCCCGGGCAACCGTCTTCCGCGCGGTCGCCGTCTACGCCGGTGGGCAGCTCAGTGGGTGCAGCGGCGGCACGCAACCCATCGCGTACATGGGGCTGCACGGCATCGGGGACGCGGTGCTCAACATCTCCGCCGGGCGGTCCCTGCGCGACACGTTCGTGCGCAACAACGGGTGCACCCCGCAGAGCCCGCCCGAGCCGAGGCCGGGCAGCCTGACCCACATCACCACCACCTACTCCGGCTGCCGGGCCGGCTATCCGGTGGTATGGGCCGCCTTCGACGGCGGTCACACCCCCGGCCCCGTCGACGGCGGTGGTGACAGCGGAGCCAGGACCTGGACCAAGATCGAGGTGTGGAGGTTCTTCACCCAGTTCGGCGGCACCAGCCCGACGGCCTCGCCGACGGCCTCGCCCACCGCCAGCCCGACCACCCCGCCGCCGAGCAGCACCTCGGCCGTCCGCAGCGTCTCCTCCGGTCGGTGCCTGGACGTCAACGGCGGCTCGCAGACCAACGGCGCAGCGGCGATCATCTGGGACTGCCACGGCCAGAGCAACCAGACGTGGACCTCGACCGCCGCCCAGGAGCTGCGCGTCTTCGGCGGCAAGTGCCTTGACGTCAACGGCGCCGCCACCGCCAACGGCAGCTCGGTGATCATTTGGGATTGCAACGGCCAGTCCAACCAGAAGTGGCGGTTCAACGCCGACGGCACGATCACCGGGGTCGGTTCGGGCCGCTGTCTGGACCTGGTCGGCAACGGCACGGCGAACGGTACGCGTGCCCAGATCTGGGACTGCAGTGGAGCGGCCAGCCAGAAATGGAGCCGCGCCTGAGCCCCGAATGTCGTGGGACGGTAACGGCGGATCCGGCTGCGCCTCGGCAGAGTATTAGGCATTGTCGCTAGCCAATGCCTAAGATCAGTGACACGAATGGTTGGTCGCTGGCGACCTGCCGGGGCAAAGCCGCCTCCATCGTGCAGAAATCGACGTTGTCTGGGGAGAAAAGAACATGAACGGACATCAGGGTGGTCGCGTGTGGACCAGATGGGGGCGGGCGGCAAGAACGGCCGCCGCCACGGCAACGGCATCCATCGGGGTCGCCGTGCTCGCCATCGGGCTCACCGCCGGCCCGGCCGTCGCTCGCGTCAACTCCGCCGAGCGTGGCTCGCCGAACGCCTCGCTCGCCGCCGCACCGGTTTCCCGGATCTCCGCGGGAAGCGCGCACACCTGCGCGATTCCTGCCGACGCAACGCTGTGGTGCTGGGGCGACAACTACAGCGGCCAGCTCGGTGACGGGACCACCACGAGCCGGCCCGGCCCGGCGCGGGTGGGTGACGCCACCTGGGCGCGGATCGACGCCGGCGCCAGCAACACCTGCGGGGTGCGGACGGACGGCACGCTCTGGTGCTGGGGTGGCAACTACAACGGGCAGCTCGGTGACGGGACGACCACGAACCGCACCGTACCGGTGCGGGTGGGTGACGCCACCACCTGGGCCAGCGTCAGCGCCGGCCCCAATCACACCTGTGCCGTCCGGACCACCGGCACCCTGTGGTGCTGGGGCCTGAACCGTAGCGCGCAGTTGGGCATCGGCACGTCTCCCTACCGGGCCACCACCCCGGTGCAGGTCGGCACGGCGACCACCTGGGCGAGCGTCGCGACCGGCTTCGGGCACACCTGCGCCGTCCGCACCGACCGGACCCTGTGGTGCTGGGGCGACAGCACGGACGGGCAGCTCGGTCTCGGCATCCTGGACTACCGGGCAACGCCGACGCAGGTGGGCACCGTGACCACCTGGACCGGCGTGACGACCGGGTACGCGCACACCTGCGCGGTCCGCGCCGACGGGACCCTGTGGTGCTGGGGTGAGAACGGGTACGGTCAACTGGGCGGCGGCGCCGGCTTCCAGACCACGCCGATGCAGGTCGGCAGCGCCACCACCTGGGCCAGGGTCGACGCGAGCGTCGACTCGTCCTGCGCGGTCCGCGCAGATGGCAGCCTGTGGTGCTGGGGCTACAACGCGTACGGGCAGCTGGGCGACGGCACCACCACCCACCGGGGCACCCCGACCCGGGTCGGGACCGCCACCACCTGGACGAACGGCTTCGTCGTCACCTACCACAGCTGCGCGATCCGCACCGATGGCGGCCTGTGGTGCTGGGGCAACAACACGTCCGGGCAGTTGGGCGACGGCACCACCACCAACCGGTCGAACCCGGCGCAGGTGGTCCTGCCGGGCTGACCGCCGCCGCGTCCGATGCCGTGCCGTCGGCCCGCCACCGACCCGTCGTCGGTGGCCGGGTCGACGGCACGGGCGTGAGCCCGTCGGCTCAGGTCAGGTCTCGTGGCGGAACCGTCCCCGACGCGGTTCCGCCACGTGCCGCGCCCAGTGTTCTCCCTCGCCTTTCCATAGACGGGTTTCGTCGGCCAGGTGATCGCGGTCAGGATGCTGACCGTGGTCCAGGACCGCCTGCTCGGGAAGCGGATCATCGTGCGGGGCAGCGAATTGGACGACAGCGTCGCCAACAGGATTTGCGCGCAGTTGTTGATCCTGTCCAGCGAGGATCCGGGGGCCGACATCCAGTTGTGAATCAACTCCCCGGGCGGCTCGGTGACGGCCGGAATGGCGATCTACGACACGATGCAGTCCGTGCCGAACGATGTGGCGACGGTCGCCTTGGGAATGACCGCCTCCATGGGACAGTTCCTGCTCTGTGCCGGGGCCAGGGGTAGAAGGTACGCGTTGCCCCACGCCTCCATCATGATGCACCAGCCGTCCGGCGGCATTGCGGGAACGGCGTCCGACGTCGCCATCCGGGCCGCGCAGTTGCTCGCGCGGCAGGGTCGGCAGCCGCGCGATGTCCACCTCCCAGGTCCGCCGGCTGAGCACGAGCGAGCGAGCCGCTTTCGAGCACCAGCCGCCCCTGCGGCGTCGCCCGGACCACGCAACCCCCCGGATCTGTCCGCGCCTGCGGGTCGCACTTCAGCGCCGAGCCCGGGTAGCCGAGGGCGGTGGTCAGCAACCGGGGCCGTTCGTTGACCGACGCGCCGAGACCGGCGGCGATGTCCACGACGAGCGCGTCCTCCGGGTCGGTGTCCGCGCCGTCGATCCAGCGTCGCAGGGTCGACAGTTCGTAATCGCGGATGACCGACCCCATCCGGCGGCGAGCCCATCCTGACCAGGAACGGCTGCCCCTACCGGTGCGCGCACTGCGTGGAGCCGAACGCCGAGGGCACGAGCTTCGCGGGCCGGGACACTGCCGCCGTGGTCGACGAGATGGAGATGCTGCTCGCCCAGGGCATCCACGACCTGCACACCACGGACAGCGAGTTCATCCTCAACATCGCCGGCAGCAAGAACCTGCTCCGCGAGATCGTCCGCCGCAAGGACGCCGACCACGGCAGCCCGCTGCACCAACTGCGGTTGTGGATCTACTGTCAGCCCGCGCCCTTCGACGAGGAGTTCGCCGAACTGCTGGCCGCCGCGGGCTGCGCTGGGATCAACTTCGGGGCCGACCACGTGCGCCACGACCTGCTCGACAGCTGGAAGGTCCACCGCCGGGGGCGGCGCTACTACCGGCAGTGGACGGGGTGGGGCACGTGAACCCAAACACCTACCGCGCGCCGTGGCTGAGCGACTGGCTGCGCGAGATGGGGGAGGGCGGCCGGCCGTGGCAGTCGGGGCTCGCCGATCCGGAGGAGTGGCTGTGCGCGCTCGGCTGGGACGCGCGGGTGCGCGAGCCGAGCGACCTCGCCATCGCGCGCCGGCGCTGGGTTCCGCGCACCCCGCCGCGCACGGTGCCGAAAGTGATGCGGACCTGGCTGGTCGTCGCCGGCCGGCGTGAGGCTCCCGCCGCGCGGGAAACCGCCACCACCACCCGGAAGGAGTCGCGGTGAAGTCGTACTGCCCCCCCGTCCCAGAACCGGTTCGTGGAGCTCGCCGACCGGCTGGCTGCCACGTTCCGTCAGCGCGACCGACAGTACGACCAGAGCGGGCGTTCCCGTTCGAGAACTTCGCCGACCTCCGCGAGAGCGGGTACCTCGGGCTGACGGTTCCCGACGTGCGGTCGCGCCCGAGAACCCTCCGGCGCGGGACCTGCTGGCGACGGCGGACACCCGGCGTCCGGCAGGCGCGAACTCACGGTGAGGAAGGACGGCGACGATGGACAGGGATGACGCGCTGCGTCTCGTGGACGATTTCGTGGGGGCGTACAACGATGGCGATCTGAGCCGCCTGGACCGCTGCGTGGCGGCCGGCTATCGCCACCCCAACCCGGCGGCGGCGCAGGGCCGCGACGGGATGAAGCAGGCGGTGGCGCGCTGGTGCTCGGCGGTGGACGGCCTGCGGCTGCCGGTCGAGGACGTGATCGTCGAGGGCGACAAGATCGTCGTCAGGATGACGTTCTCCGGCCGCCGGGTCGGCGCGATCCTCGACATCCCGCCCTCGGGTCGGGAGTTCTCGATCGGGCTGGTCGACATCTTCGTCGTGGAGGACGGCCTGCTCGCCGGGCACTGGGACGAGATGGACCGGCTCGGGCTCTACCGCCAACTCGGCGCGCCGGTGCCGGCCACGACCTGAGGAACGAGCGCGCTGCCGGGGAGGCGAGCGGAACCTATCTGCGGGCGCCGGGCTCCGGTTCCCGGGCGCGCCAGCAACAAGGGCTCTGGCCTGGTGTTTTCCACCGGGCCGGGGCCCTTCTTCTGTCTCCGCGAACCGGCCGGGCATCGGTGGTCGTCGGAGTCCCGATCCTCGTGGTCGATCCCTCGTGGCCGAGTCCCGGGCGGGCCCATCGCGTTTCGTGACCATTCGTGTCCATGCAGGACGGCTGACAGAAACAGTTGTCGACGGTACGCTGTGGACGCCCGAAATCCGGGCCAGCTATCCACCGGAATCGTCCTGCCGACTTTTGCTGTCTGCGCGGCGGAGCGATGCTGGCGACGCTTGCCGAAACCCGATGTCTGTTATTCCTGCGTCACCGTGGGTGTTTGTTCCTGCGTCACCGTGGGTGTTGCTTTCGTTGGGCTGAGTAATCGTCTACGCATTGTTGTCAGCGGATCACGTTGAATGAAAGGGCACTGATGCATCGGCCCAAAATGTCTAGATGGCGTCTGTTTTCTGCCGTCGTCCTCGGCGTCCTGCCCGTTCTTGCCGGCGTTCCGTCCACGGCGGCCAGCCCGGGAGTGACCGGATTGTCGCCGCGGGCGTCGACGACGTTCCAGCACGAGTTGCTGGGAAAGGCTGTTCCGGACGAGTGCTTCAACGGCATCGGGATGCCCTACCCGGCCGGCCCGCCGTGTGCGCAGGGTCAGGCCAAGGTCAACCAGGCGTACGTGTGGTCGCTCGCCCAGGCGGACAATCGACTCTGGTTCGGCACCGGAGCAAATGTCAACTGCATCGTGACGGGATCGACTCTCTCTCTGCCCGAGCCGCGACTGAACGATGACTATGCGTGTGAGTTCGCGAACAGTCAGATCGTGGTGCAGAATCCGACCATGCCGACGAACGTGGGCGATCACCGTCATCCCCGGGTGTACGTCTACGACCTGTCCTCGAAAGTGCAGACGGAGAAGACGGACGTCATCGTGAACGCGTCGCCCGGCGACGCGTCTCGGCTGAAGAGGACGCTGGGGCTGCGGGCCGGCGGAACGCACCAGGGAGTCGTCCTGCTCGCCGGGCCGGCTCTCGGCCAGACGGTCAACATGTTCGCATTCGATACGGTCACCGGCGATTACCTCGGCTCGGCGAACTTCACCAAGTACGGCAATATCCGCCATTTCCTGGTGGCCGGCGACGTCCTCTATGCGGGCGTCGGGGTCGGTGCCAACGGCCGGGACGGCGGGTACATGCTGCGGTGGGCCGGGGACCGCACGAATCCGTTCAACTTCGTCGAGGTCGGCCAACTGCCGGCCCAGATCGCCGACCTGACGGAGCACGACGGTCGGGTCTTCGTCAGCACCTGGTCGGCGGCGAACGGCGGCTCCTCAGCCGGACGCTCGGCGGCCGGCGCAACCGGCGCGGGCTGGGGCCGTCCCCGTGTCACGCCGACCGACGAGGCCAACCCCGGCATCGCCGGCGTCTGGATGAGCCCGCCGCTGACCGACGGTGCGCCGGGTCTGACGGAGGAGGACACCGCGCTGTGGAAGCAGGTCTGGAGCGCGGCGTCCTACGAGCCGGATCCGGTCATCGCCGGCACGTACGGCCTTGGCGCGCTCGCCTCCTACCAGGGCTACCTCTACTGGGGGACGATGCACGTCCCGATGAAGTCGACGAGCGTGCTAGCCGAGTTGTACCCGCCGGCCGACGAGACCGCGGCGCGGGCGATGCTGGAGAAGTCCCAGCGCGCCGTGAGCATCTTCCGGGGCAAGCGGTTCGACACCCCCCAGGAGAGGGTGGAACTGCTCTACGGACAGGCGAAACTGCCGGCGTACGACCCGGCGGCGAACGAGGGCGCGGGCGCCTGGAAGTGGACCTCCACCGGCTACCGTCCGCGCTACGGTCACATCGGGTTCGGCAACATCTACACCAACTACACCTGGACCATGGCCGTCGCCGGCGGGCGGTTGTTCGTCGGCACGATGGACTGGAGCTACCTCGCCAAGGACCTGCTGCCCGAGGCCGCGAGGCAGATGGGCTTCGCCAACGCGGCGCGGGGGCTGAGCGATGACCTGGACCCGATCGAGATCGACCCGGAGCTCTTCGGTGGCGATCTGTACATGTTCGAGTCGAGCCGGCGGCCCGCCACCGCGGTTGACACGAAGGGGCTGGGCAACTACCTCAACTACGGCTTCCGCACCATGGTCGCGGACGGTTCGACCCTGTACCTCGGGATGGCCAATCCGATGAACCTGCGCACCGACCCGACCGACGACGTGCCGGAGGGCGGCTGGGAGCTGATCAAGCTGACGCCCGTCGGGGGCTGAGCGACCTCGTGGGGCTGCTCCGGCGGGTCGGGCAGCCCCACGAGAACCCTCGTCGTCTCCTCCTGGGCTGCGGCCACCGGTGCTCTGTTCTCCGGTGCCCCGGCGGCGGACACGTGACCCCAGGATGCCCCGGACTCGGTCCTCATCGGACCTTCTTCGCCCCGGACCGCCGCGGGTGCCCGAAGTGACGGTGTCAGAAGAGGGTCAGGGGCTCGACCGGCACCGGCTCCGGCAGCGGCTCGATCCCCGGCACGCGTGCCCGTACCTCGTCGTGGAAGCGGCGGGCGAGCGCGGGCGCGTCGGCGTTGTCCGGGGTGTGGACGAACATGGTGGGCGAGCGGCCCTCGCGCAGCCAGTCGGCGACGACGTCGACCCAGTGCCCCCAGCCCTCGACGGTTCGCGCGGGGTCGTCGCGGCCCAGGTACCGGACGATCGGCCGGTCGGTCAGCGCGCGGGTCCGCAGCGGCATGCGCGGCTTCCTGGTCCATGCCTCCCGCTCCGCGTCGCTGGTCGGCGGGCTCGCGAAGAACGCGGTGGTGTCGAACGGAATCCACTCGGCGGCGGCGACGGCGAGCGCCTGCTCCAGTTGCCGAGCCTCCCCGGCGTCGGCGAAGAACGCGGGGTGGCGGACCTCCACGGCGTACCGGTGGGACGCGGGGAGCCGGCGCAGGAAGCGGGCCAGCGTGGAGACGTCGGCGGGGGCGAACGATCCCGGCAGCTGGATCCAGAGGGCGTGGGCCCGGAGCCCGAGCGGCTCGATCGCGTCCAGGAAGGCCCCGAGCGCCCCGTCGACGTCGGCGAGGCGTCGTTCGTGCGTGATGAGCTTCGGCAGCTTGAGCACGAACCGGAAGTCGCGGCCCGTCTGCCGCGCCCACGACGCCACGGTGTCCCGGGTGGGAGTCGCGTAGAACGTCGTGTTCCCCTCGACCGCGTCGCACCAGCCGGCGTAGTGCCGCAGGCGCTTGTCGGCGGGCAGCGGATGCGCGAGGAAGCGCCCCTGCCACGACCGGTGCGCCCACATCGCGCATCCCACATGCAGCCGCATGAACCGATCCTCCCGCCACCGACGAACCAACGGCGCACCGCCCCGGTCACGCTATCCGGGCCTGGCGGCCCGGCTGACGCGCGGGGCGCGAGGTGTTCGCGGTCCCGAAAGGGGCGGCCCAGGCCGCGCTCGTGGTGGCGTGACGGAAACCCGATCGTCAACCATGGGTTGACGATCGGTCATGCGTCAACCTATGGTTGACGCATGACGACACCTGCTCAGCTGCCCAGTTCGGTCCGGCTCGACGACCTCATCACGGCGATCAAGAAGGCCCGCCCCGACGCGCTCGATCAACTCGCCGACGCGGTCGTCGTCGCCGACCATCTCGGCGACGTCGCCGACCACCTGATCGGCCACTTCGTCGACCAGGCCCGCCGCTCCGGCGCGTCCTGGACGGACATCGGCCGCAGCATGGGGGTCAGCAAACAGGCCGCCCAGAAGCGCTCCGCCGCCAAGGCGGAGACCGCCGCCACGCTCGACCCGAGCGCCGGGTTCGGCCGGTTCACCCCCCGCGCCCGCAACGTGGTGCTGGCCTCGCAGGAGGAGGCGCGGGCGGCCGGCAATGCCGAGATCACCCCGGGGCACCTCGCGCTCGGGCTGCTCGCCGATCCAAGCGGGCTGGGGGCCGCGTCGATCGTGGCTCGGGGCATCCCCCTGGAGCGGGTGCGGGAGGCAGTCACCGGGACCCTGCCGGCGAAGGTCGACCAGGTTCCGGACCTGATTCCCTTCGACGCGCGGGCCAAGAAGGTCCTGGAGTTGACGTTCCGGGAGGCGTTGCGGATGGGGCACGACCACGTCGGCACGGAGCACATCCTGCTCGCCCTGCTCGAGGAGGAGGGCGGTGACGGCGTGCTCGGTGGGCTCGGCCTGGAGAAGGGCGCCATGGAGTCCGCGGTGGAGGGTGCGCTGGCCGAGATCGTCCAGAACAGGGCCTGAGCCGCGCCGGGCACGCGCTCCGGGGCGCGTGCCCGGCGTACGGGCGTCGATCAGTCGGCGGCGGGGAAGCCGTAGCGGGCCGCGTGTTCCGGGTCGGCCGGGTCGACCTGCCGGATGCCGGCGTCGGCGAGCCGCTTGTTCACCTCGTCGAGCCGTTCGCGGACCAGCCGGGCCTCCTCCTCGGTGACCCGCCCCCGGTGCGGCCTGCCGGCGTGCTCGATGGTGCCGTAGTCGACCTTCTCGGCGCCCCGGCGGGCCTTCGGCGGGCGGACCCGCTCGGCGGTCTTCAGCAACTGGGCCATCGGCACGTCGGTGGCCATCGCGTCGAACTCGCTGGCGGTCAGCACCACCCGACGGGGCTCGCCACTGCCGTGCCGGTCGTGGATCTCGACCATCGCGACGTCCAGCGCCGCGTCGTCGATGCTCTCCACCTCTGTCGCGGTGGCGTCCAGCTGCACGGGCCCGGCGACCAAGTCGGGGTGCTCCAGCACCACGACGCGGACCACCTCGTCGTCCGGCCGCAGAACCATGCCGCTGAAGTCGGAGACGTGGATCGTCTTCTTGCCCATGCGCGGAGCTTCTCCTGTCGATGACCGGTTGTCGGACCAGAAGAAATTACCCGACAGGTGTGCGAAAAGTCGGGCTGGACCGGGCGGGTGTGTCGCCGCCCTGGCGGCTGGCCGTCGCCGCTGGCGGCCGACCATCGTGCCCGCCGGCGTGAGCCGGGCCGCCCAGGCGCTGCCTACGATCACGGGGTGAACCCTCCGGCCGACACCCCGCCGCCCCGGACCGAGAGCGAGGCGCTCGCCGTACAGGACCGGCTGCGACCGCTCGCGGACCTGATCGGGCCGGGACCCGCCGAGCCCGCGACGGTGGCCGGCCTCGACGTCGCGTACGCCGAGAGCGGTGACCGGCTCGCGGCGGCCGTCACGGTGCTGGATGCCCGGACGCTGGCCGTGGTGGACCAGGCGGTCAGCGTGGGCCGGCCCGCGTTCCCCTACGTTCCCGGGCTGTTCGCCTTCCGGGAGCTGCCCGCCCTGCTGGCGGCGCTGGACCGGCTGACCGTCCGCCCGGAGCTGCTGGTCTGCGACGGGCACGGGCTGGCCCATCCGCGCCGGTTCGGGCTCGCCTGTCACCTGGGCGTGGTGACCGGCCTGCCGGCGATCGGGGTCGGCAAGACACCGCTGGTCGGCCGGTGGGAGCCGCCGGCCGTGGCGCGTGGCGCCTGGTCCCCGCTGCACGACGGTGGGGAGGTGGTGGGCCGGGTGCTGCGGACCCGGGACGGGGTGAAACCGGTCTTCGTCAGCGTCGGTCACCGGATGGGGCTGGAGAACGCGTCCGACCGGGTGCTCGCGCTGACCCCGCGCCACCGGCTGCCGGAGACCACCCGCACCGCCGACCGGCTCTGCCGCGATGCGCTCGCAGGCCGGGTGGGCAGGTGAGCCGACAATGGCGCCGCATGGGTCGACGCGACACCGGGGCCCGCAAGGTCACACCGGTGCGGTTCGGGTACGCAGCGCCTCGAAGTAGGGCTTCATCGCCGGGTAGTAGTCGTCGAAGCTCGGCGTGGGCAGGCCGTCCCGTGCCGCCGCCAGCATGTCCAGGTAGTACTCCCAACCCGGCCCCAGTTCGCCGACCCCGTCGGCGGTGTCGAGGTGGTGCACGAGCCGGAGCTCGGTCCGACCGTCGGTGTGCGACAGCAACAGCTCGATCCGCCAGTCGCCAGACTCGTCGGTCGCCGACACAGCGAGCCGTCGGGGTGGGTCGCACGCATCGATTCGCATGTCGAACCACGGTGCCTGGTCCTCGTGGGCCATCTGTACCTTGATCACGCGGCCGGGGGCCGCGTCGCCTTCCCACGGCCCGAACCATCGGGCGGTGCGGTCGGATTCGGTCACGCTGGCCCACACGTCCTCGACAGGTGCCCGGAACGTGCGGCTGACGACGAGGTCGTTGCCGTCGGGGGTCGGAAAGAGCCGGCCGGTGGGTGGTCTCGTCATGCTGTCTTCTCCTGTCGGTGATCCGTCCTGCCGCGTTGGCGGCGCTCGCGACGGGTGCGATGGACCTCGGTCTCGAGTGCGTCGAGACGACGCTCCCAGTTGGTGGCGGTGAACTGGTCGAGCCATTCGATCAGCCCGGCGAACCGCGACGTGTCGAGCTCGTAGAGGCGGCGGCGGCCGACGAGCGTGTCGCGCACCAGCCCGCTGTCACGGAGCACCCGCAGGTGCCGGCTGACGGCGGGCCGGCTGATTGCGAACCGCTCGGCGATCTGCCCGGCGGCGAGCCGCTTGTCGCGCAGCATCACCAGGATGTCGCGCCGCACCGGGTCGGCGATCGCCGCTGCCACGTCGTCCACCGAGGAAGCGTAACCATCATGTTACGCGTCTGGCAAGGCCGAGATCGCCGCCCTCCGGCGGCGCGGACGACTCGGCATGGGCGGCCGCAGACGGCTCGGCCAGGCGGTCGGAGACGGTTCGGCCAGGCGGCCGGAGACGGCTCGGCCAGGTCGCGAAGCTGGGCTCGGTGAGTAAGGGGGACCCTCTCTACCGCAGGCGTTGACAAGGGCCCTCCTTCTCCGCGGCCGAGCCGGGTCCGGGGGCCGGTAGTAACCTGACCGCGGACCCGGCAGGGAGAGACGGCAGGTGATCATGGCGCTACGTCGGCACGCGACACGGCTCGCGGCGGTCTGCGTGATGCTGGGCGGCCTGGTGGCCGCCGGGGCGTCGCCGGCCCTGGCCGAGGGCGACTCGGTGCGGGTGGGCTCCACCGACAGCTTCCGGCCGGGCGGCTCACCGGGGGCGGTCAACGTCGAGGTGCGCAAGCGCACCGGTGGCTGCGTGGTACTGCGCACCGGGCTGGGCCTGAGCCTTGCCGGCCTCGCCGCCAACCAGGTCACCGTGCAGGTGAACCTGGGGGGCCACTGGTCGCCGGTGCCGGTCTCCGGCGGCGGGGGAGCGGTCGCCACGGGCCGGGCCGCCCCGACGGACCCGACCCTGTGCAAGGGCAAGAGCGTCACCATGCGCTACCGGCTGACCTTCGCGGCGGGAACCCCGGGCGGCCGGTTGACGGTGGTCGGCGAGGCGGTCGACGGGCGCGGCCGGGCCATCGGCCGGGACGCCGTCGCGGCCCGGGTGGTCGGGGCGCCGACCCCGAGCCCGTCGCCCAGCCCGACCCGCAGCCCGTCGCGGTCGCCGTCGCCGAGCCCGAGCGCGAGCCCGACCGCCGAGCCCACGACCGACGCGACGACCGCCGAGGAACCGACCCTGGCCGCCGTCGCCGGCCCGGCCGGCGGGGCCGGCACCGTGGACGCGGCCGAGGAGGGCTCCGGCGGGCTGTCCTGGATCATGCTCCTCGGTGTCGGCCTGGTCGTGGTGGGCGTCGGCCTGATCGTGCTGCTGGTGCGCCGGTCGCGGGCCGACCGCGAGCCGGCCGACGACCTGGTTGTTTCTTCCACCGTCCCGCTGCCGCGCAACCCCGGCGGCACCACGTACCGGTCCGGGCCCCCCGCGCCGTCCCCGGCGGCCGGCGGCGCGCCAGTCCAGGCGCCGCCCACCCCCGGGGTGTACGGCCGACCGTCCGGGGCGGTGTACGGCTCCCACCCCGACGCGCCGGCCACCGGCGGGGTCCCCGGCGGCGGTGCGCCGTACCCGGCCGGTGGCGGCGCGCCGGGCCAGGGCGGCGGACCGGCCGTCCCGGGACCGACGCCGACCTCGGGCGCGGGCGGGCATCCCGGACCGCCCGCCGGCCCGGGTGAGCCGCCCGCGCCCGCCGGCGGGGGCGACGAGACGACGATCGTGCCGCGCCTGCCCGGCTGAGGCCGGCCACGGTCCGCCGCTCCGATACGCTCAGGGCGTTGACGACCTGCGGCCAAGGAGCGAAGCGCGTGTCTGATCTGTCCCGGATCGTGAAGGCGTACGACGTCCGTGGGACGGTGCCGGACCAGTGGGACGAACGGGTCGCCGAGGCCCTGGGCGTCGCCTTCGGTCAGGTGCTCGACGCCGCCGGTGAGCCCGGCGACGCGGTCGTGATAGCGCACGACATGCGGGCCAGCGGGCCGGGCCTGGCGGAGGCGTTCGCCGCCGGTGCGCAGGCCGAGGGTCGCTCGGTGATCGAGCTGGGGCTCGCCTCCACCGACATGCTCTACTACGCCTGCGGCACCCTCGGGCTGCCCGGGGCGATGTTCACCGCCAGCCACAACCCCGCGCAGTACAACGGCATCAAGATGTGCCGGTCCGGCGCCCGCCCGATCGGCCAGGACAGCGGCCTCGCCGAGATCCGGGACCGGGCGCAGGCGCTGCTCGACTCCGGTGCCGCCCGCCCGGCCGGCGCGCCTACGCGGCCGACCGAGCGGCGCGACCTGCGCCCGGAGTACGCCGCCCACCTGCGCAAGCTGGTCGACCTGTCCGGCATCCGGCCGCTGAAGGTCGTGGTCGACGCCGGGAACGGGATGGGCGGCTGGACGGTGCCCAGCGTGCTCGGCGACGCCGTGCTGCCCGCGCTGCCGCTGGAGATCGTGCCGCTGTACTTCGAACTCGACGGCACCTTCCCCAACCACGAGGCCAACCCCCTGGACCCGGCCAACCTGGTCGACCTCCAGCGGGCCGTCCGCGAGCACGGTGCCGACCTGGGGCTGGCGTTCGACGGCGACGCCGACCGCTGCTTCGTGGTCGACGAGCGCGGCGAGCCGGTCTCCCCCTCGGCGATCACCGCCCTGGTGGCGGTTCGCGAGCTGGCCAAGCACCCTGGCTCCACGGTGATCCACAATCCGATCACCTCCCGTGCGGTGCCGGAGATCATCCGCGAGCACGGCGGCGAGCCGGTGGTCACCCGGGTCGGCCACTCCTTCATCAAGGCCGAGATGGCCCGCACCAACGCGGTCTTCGGCGGCGAGCACTCCGCCCACTACTACTTCCGGGACTTCTGGTTCGCCGACACCGGCATGCTGGCCGCCATGCACGCCCTCGCGGCGCTCGGCGGGCAGGGGCTGCCGCTGTCCGAGCTGGCCCGCGAGTACGAGCGCTACGTCGCCTCCGGCGAGATCAACTCCACGGTGGCCGACCAGGCGGCGAGCATCGCGCAGGTGCGGGCCGCGTTTCCGCAGGCGGCGGTCGACGAGTTGGACGGGCTGACCCTGAGCTTTCCCGACGGCGCCTGGTTCAACCTGCGTGCCAGCAACACTGAGCCGCTGCTGCGGCTCAACGTCGAGGCGCCGACCGAGGAGCGGATGATCTCCCTCCGCGACGAGGTGCTCGACCGGGTTCGCCGATAAGATCCCCTGCGCCGGCCGGCGCCGCCGTCCGCCGCCTACGCACCCGTGGAAGGAGCCGCACCGTGGCCCTGGACCCGCAGTTGCTCGAGATCCTCGCCTGTCCGGACACACATCACGCCCCGCTCGACTACGACGCCGGCGCGCAGACGCTGACCTGCACCGAGTGCGGGCGGATCTTCGAGGTGCGCGACGACGTGCCGGTGCTGCTGCTCGACGAGGCGCGCGGCGGACCCGCGCAGCGATCGTGATGGAGGGGACGGCCGGGGTCAGCGGGCACCGGCACGCCGACGAGTCCCTGCTCGACGACCCGGACGCTCTCGCCGCGCACGACCCGGGCGGCATGCTGCGGTTCATGGCCTCGGCCGGGGCACAGGTGCGGGAGTCCGCCGCCCTGGCGGCCGAGGCCAACCTGACCGTGCTCGCCGACGAGGGCCGCCCTCGGGCAGTCGTCATCGCTGGCATCGGCACCGCCGGGCGTACCGGGGACGTGCTTGCCACGGTCGCCGGGCCGCGCTGCCCGGTCCCGGTCATCCCGCACCGCAGCGCCGGTGTGCCCGGCTGGGTGGGCGCGGCCGACGTGGTGATCGCGGTCAGCGCCTCCGGCCGCAGCCCCGAGGCGCTCGGCGCGGCCGAGGCCGCCCACCGCCGGGGGGCCCGGCTGGTCGCCGTCGGCGCGCCCGACTCGCAGTTGCAGTCGGTGGCCGAGCGGGCCCGGGCGCCGTTCATCCCGGTGCCCCGCCGTGCCCCGGCCCGGGCCAGCCTATGGGCGCTCACCGTGCCGGTTCTGCTCGCCGCCCGTACGCTCGGGCTCGTGAAGGTCAACGAGGCGGATCTCGCGGAGACGGCGGCGCGGCTCGACGTGGACGCCGACCGCTGCCGTTCCACGGCCGAGTCGTTCGTCAACCCGGCGAAGTCGCTCGCCCTGGGGTTGGCCGGTTCGGTGCCGATCGTCTGGGGCTCGTCGCCGCTGGCCACCGTCGCGGCCCGCCGCTTCGGCGACACGCTGTCGGCCAACGCCCGCTACCCGGTGGTCAGCGGGGCGCTCGGCGAGGCTGGCCGGGGTCGCGTCGGCCTGCTCGACGGCGTGTTCGGCGGGCTGACCGAGGGAGGGCGGGACATCTTCGCCGACCCGGGCGAGACCGACGAGGACGGCACCCGGCTGCGGCTGGTGCTGCTGCGTGACGGCGGGCTCAACGCCGAGGACGACACCGACGAGCCGCTGGCGGTCGAGGAGCGCCGGGCCGACGCCGTGCAGACCCTCGCCGAGCGGCGCGGGGTCCGCTGCGACGTGGTGACCGCTGAGGGTGGGTCCGCGCTGGAACGGCTAGCCTCGCTGGTGGCTGTGCCGGACTTCGCCTCCGTCTACCTCGCCCTGGCACATGGGCTGGACCCGATGGCGGTTCCGGCCATCACCGAGATGAAGGAGCTGGCGAACCAGTGAGCACGTGTGGCATCGGACAGGGAACGGCGTGAGCGCGAGGAGCGAGCTGGGGTTGCGAGCCCCGCAGTCGCGATCTGAGGTGGCGGCGTGAGCGCGAGGAGCGAGCTGGGGTTGCGAGCCCCGCAGTCGCGATCTGAGGTGGCGGCGTGAGCGCGAGGAGCGAGCTGGGGTTGCGAGCCCCGCAGTCGCGATCTGAGGCAGGGCGATGAGCGCCAACGGTGGTACGAAGGCGATCGTCGCGGCCCTGCTGGCCAACGTCGGCATCGCGGTCACGAAGTTCATCGCGTTCCTGTTGACGGGTTCCTCGTCGATGCTCGCCGAGTCGATCCACTCGGTGGCCGACTCCGGTAACCAGGGCCTGCTGCTGCTCGGCGGACGGCGGGCCAGGCGCGAGGCCACCCCGCAGCACCCCTTCGGGTACGGCCGGGAGCGCTACGTCTACGCGTTCATCGTGGCCATTGTGCTGTTCAGCGTCGGCGGCCTGTTCGCGCTCTACGAGGCGTGGCACAAGGCTGCCGATCCGCACCCGATCGAGAGCTGGCACTGGGTGCCGGTCGTCGTGCTGGTGGCGGCGATCGTGATGGAGAGCTTCTCGTTCCGCACCGCGATCGTGGAGTCCAACCTCGTCCGGGGCAACCAGTCCTGGCTGCGGTTCATCCGCCGGGCCAAGGCTCCCGAGCTGCCGGTGGTGCTGCTGGAGGACCTCGGCGCGCTGGTCGGTCTGGTCCTCGCCCTCTTCGGTGTCGGGATGACGCTGATCACCGGCAACGGCATGTGGGACGCGGCCGGCACGGCGATGATCGGGGTCCTGCTGGTGGCCATCGCGATCATTCTGGCGATCGAGACCAAGAGCCTGTTGCTCGGTGAGGGTGCCGAGGCGACCGACGTGGCGACCATCGAGCGGGCCGTCACCGATGGCCCGGAGGTGGAGCGAATCATCCATATGAAGACGCTCTACCTGGGCCCGGAGGAGCTGCTGGTGGCCGTGAAGATCGCGGTGCCGGCGTGCGAGAGCGCCGAGGAACTGGCCCGGGGGATCGACGCCGTCGAGGCACGGATCCGCGCGGCCGTCCCGGTCGCCCGGGTGATCTACCTGGAGCCGGACATCTGGTCCGACGCGGCGGAGCGGGCCGGCATCGGGACCGCCGGGCACACCGCCGTCGTCCACCCGGAGGCGGCGGTGACCAGCGCGGACGAGTCGCACGCCGGAAACTGACCGTGGAGCCGCTGCACGGCCCGATCCGGGACTACGCCTGGGGCTCCCGTTCGGCGATCGCCGGGCTGCAGGGGCGGCCGGTGCCCAGCGCGGGCCCGGAGGCCGAGCTGTGGCTGGGCGCCCACCCGGGTGCCCCGGCGACCGTGCGGCGTGACGGCGAGCCGGTGAGCCTGCTCGACGTGCTTACCGCCGAGCCGGGGCGTTGGCTTGGCGAGCGGTCGGTGCGCCGGTTCGGTCCCCGGCTGCCGTTCCTGCTGAAGGTGCTCGCCGCCGACGCCCCGCTGAGTTTGCAGGCGCATCCCGACGCGGAGCAGGCCCTCGCCGGGTACGCCGCCGACGCGGCGCGCCCGGCGGGGGAGCGCAACTACGCCGACCCGTACCACAAGCCGGAGCTGTTGGTCGCGCTCACGCCGTTCGCGGCGCTGTGCGGCTTCCGCGACCCGGCGACGTCGGCGCGGGCGCTGGCCGCCTTCGGTGTGCCGGTGTTGGAGCCGGTGGTGGCGGCGCTGCACGAGGGAACGGCGGGGCTGCGGGAGGCCGTCCGGCTGCTGCTGAGCTGGCCGGCGACCCGGCGGGCGGGGCTGGTGGGGGCCGTGTTGGCGGCGGAGGCCGCCGGGCCGGACGCGGCGCTGGCGCGGGCGCTGGCCGCGCACTATCCCGGCGATCCGGGAGTGCTGGTGGCGTTGCTGCTGCACCACGTCCGGCTCGCGCCGGGGGAGGCGATCTGGATGCCGGCCGGCAATCTGCACGCCTACCTGCGCGGCACCGGCGTGGAGATCATGGCGGCCAGCGACAACGTGTTGCGCGGCGGCCTGACCCCGAAGCGGGTGGACGTCGACGAGTTGCTGCGGGTGCTGCGCTTCGAGGTGCTGGGCGACCCGGTGGTGACGCCGGAGCGGGTGTCGCCGGGGGTGGTGCGCTGGCCGGTGCCGGTGGACGACTTCGCGCTGCACCGGGTGGTCCTGGCCGGGACGCCGGTGCGGCTCCTGGTGCCGGGGCCCCGGGTGGTGCTCTGCCGCGCCGGGAAATTCTCGGCCGACGACGGGACGGGCGCGGTCACTCTCGCCCCGGGGCAGGCGGCGATCGGCCCCGCCGACGCCGGGCCGCTCGTTCTCGACGGCGAGGGCGAGGCGTACGTGGCCACCAGCGGGCTGCGCTGAGCGGGTCCGGTCGGTAAGGCCGCCGTGGCGGCGTCCCGGTGCCCCGGACCCCCATGCCGCGAGCTGAGCCGATCATCGACGCTTCATCGATAATCGTTAATTTTTCGTGAGGCTTCCGGCCTGGGCGGGTGGTGTCGGGACGGTGGACCCGGCGCGCGGAGGTGGGTGGCTGGAGGTTCGGCCTGCCGGCGCAAATCGGGAATTTCCGGAATGACTTGACCCTGTGCTGGCTGAGTGTAACTCTGTAAGTGCGCAGCGTCACCGCAACGAAGGTTCGGCGGCGCGCGGGGAACCAAACCGGGGGGATGCACGGGGCGGCCGGGCCGTGGGCGGACAGTCCGCCGACGACCGACCGCCCCGTGCGCTGTCCGTCTCTGCGCGTAAGGTGGGGGGTCGCGCAGCACTTCGTTCGTTCGACAGGAGCTTCCATGACCAGCACCCTCCCGGCGGCCCCCAGCGGCACGCCGTCCGAGGTCCGGCCGAGCACCCTCGCCGAAGGCGACTACAAGGTGGCGGATCTGTCGCTCGCCGAGTTCGGGCGCAAGGAGATCCAGCTCGCCGAGCACGAGATGCCCGGCCTGATGGCGATCCGCCGCGAGTTCGCGCAGGCGCAGCCCCTCGCCGGAGCGCGGATCACCGGCTCGCTGCACATGACGATCCAGACCGCCGTGCTGATCGAAACCCTGGTCGCGCTCGGCGCGCAGGTCCGCTGGGCCTCGTGCAACATCTTCTCCACCCAGGACCACGCCGCCGCCGCGGTCGTCGTCGGCCCGGACGGCACCCCCGACGCGCCGGCCGGCGTCCCGGTCTACGCCTGGAAGGGCGAGAGCCTCCAGGAGTACTGGTGGTGCACCGAGCGGGTGCTGGACTGGCCCGACGGCCAGGGCCCCAACATGATCCTCGACGACGGCGGCGACGCCACCCTGCTCGTCCACAAGGGCGTCGAGTTCGAGAAGTCCGGCGTCGTGCCGCCGGTCGAGTCGGCCGACTCCGAGGAGTACGCGGTCATCCTGGAGGTGCTGCACCGCTCCCTCGCCTCCGACGGCCAGCGCTGGACCCGGATCGCCGTCGGTATCAAGGGCGTGACCGAGGAGACCACCACCGGCGTGCACCGGCTCTACGAGATGCACCGCACCGGCACGCTGCTCTTCCCGGCCATCAACGTCAACGACTCGGTGACTAAGAGCAAGTTCGACAACAAGTACGGCTGCCGCCACTCGCTGATCGACGGCATCAACCGGGCCACCGACGTGCTGATCGGCGGCAAGATGGCCGTCGTGCTCGGCTACGGCGACGTGGGCAAGGGCTGCGCCGAGTCGCTGCGCGGCCAGGGTGCCCGGGTCGTGGTGACCGAGGTCGACCCGATCTGCGCCCTCCAGGCCGCGATGGACGGCTACCAGGTCTCCACCCTGGACGACGTGGTCGAGCAGGCCGACATCTTCATCACCGCCACCGGCTGCTTCGACGTCATCACCAACGAGCACATGGCCCGGATGAAGCACCAGGCCATCGTGGGCAACATCGGTCACTTCGACAACGAGATCGACATGGCCGGCCTGGCCAAGCGCTCCGACGTCGAGCGGGTCAACATCAAGCCGCAGGTCGACCTGTGGCGCTTCGCCGACGGGCACGCGATCATCGTGCTCTCCGAGGGCCGTCTGCTGAACCTCGGCAACGCCACCGGCCACCCGAGCTTCGTGATGTCGAACTCGTTCGCCAACCAGACGATCGCCCAGATCGAGCTGTTCACCAAGACCGACGAGTACCCGATCGGCGTCTACGTGCTGCCCAAGCACCTCGACGAGAAGGTGGCCCGGCTGCACCTGGACGCGCTCGGCGCGAAGCTGAGCACCCTGACCGAGGAGCAGGCCGCGTACCTGGGGATCCCCCAGGAGGGCCCGTTCAAGCCGGAGCACTACCGGTACTGAGCCGGCACGAAAGGGACCGGGCCCGCCGCCACGCGGCCGACCCGGTCCCTTTTGCGTACGCCGGTAACGGACCGGTCGGGTGCCCCGGATCGGCCGGGCGAGGTGGCGAAGAACAACTTGACGGGGCCCGCCGGGCGGGAGGAAGGTATGCCTGTCCTGAGTTAACCGAGGCAATCTGATCGACTACGGAGCAGCGATGTTCGCCACCTACCTGATCGGCCTGCGGGAGGGCCTGGAAGCGACCCTCGTTGTCAGCATCCTGGTCGCCTTCCTGGTGAAGTCGCAGCGCCGGGACCGGCTGCCGCAGGTGTGGGGCGGCGTCGGGCTCGCGGTGGCGCTGTCGGTGCTCGTCGGCTGGCTGATCGAGTACACCTCGACCTCGCTGCTGGCCCGCTCCGAGGACCGGGAACTGTTCGAGGCGGTCACCTCCGTGGCGGCCGTCGCCTTCGTCACCTGGATGATCTTCTGGATGCGCCGGGCGGCCCGGACAATCGCCGGTGAGCTGCGCGGCCGGCTGACCGAGGCGCTCGCGGTCGGCTCCATCGCGGTCGCCGGGATGGCCTTCCTCGCGGTGATCCGGGAGGGGTTGGAGACCGCCCTCATCTTCTACTCCGCCGCCCAGGGCGCGGCCGGCGACAGCGGGCCGCTGCTGGCCCTGCTCGCCGGCATCGCCAGCGCCGTGGCGATCGGCGTGGGCCTCTACTTCAGCGCCCTGAGGATCAACCTGTCGACGTTCTTCACCTGGACCGGCGCCCTGCTGATCCTGGTCGCCGCCGGCATCCTCAAGTACGGCGTGCACGACTTCCAGGAGGCCGGCGTCCTGCCCGGCCTGAACAACCTGGCCTTCGACATCAGCGCGACCCTCGATCCGAGCACCTGGTACGCCGCCCTGCTCGCCGGGATGTTCAACGTCACCCCCGTTCCGAGCGTGCTGGAGATGGTCGCCTGGGTCGCGTACGCGGTGCCGGTGCTGGTGCTGTTCCTGCGCCGTCCCGCGCCCCGTGCCGGGGCGAGCGCGCCCACCCCGCCGGCGGGTGTCGCCGGCATCACCGAATCCACCGGTCCGGCGCCCACGTCGCCGCGCGCCTGACCATTTCGAGGAGAAAGCCCGATGCGTACCAGCCGCTTCCTGGTGCTCGCCGCCGCCGGCGTGCTTGCCACCACCGGCCTCGCCGCCTGCGGCGGGGAGGACAAGGACGCCGACCAGGTCGACAGCGGCCCGATCGCCGTCAAGGCGACCGACACCGCCTGCGAGGTCGGCCGGACGGAACTGGCCGCAGGCCAGACCGTCTTCGAGGTGACGAACTCCGGCGCCAAGGTGACCGAGTTCTACGTCTACGCCGCCGGGGACCGGGTGATGGGCGAGGTCGAGAACATCGCCCCCGGGCTCAAGCGCGAGTTGCGCGTGGAGCTGCCCGCCGGAACGTACGAGACGGCCTGCAAGCCCGGGATGAGCGGCAAGGGCATCCGGGGGGCCCTGAAGGTCAGCGGCACCCCCGCGACCGTCGCCCCCGACGCCGCGCTGGCCGAGGCCACCGCGAGCTACCAGCGGTACGTCACCAGCCAGACCGCCGCGCTGCTGACGAAGACCGAGGAGTTCGTCGCCGCCGTCAAGGCCGGGGACGTGGCGAAGGCCAAGGCGCTGTACCCGGTGGCCCGCACCTACTGGGAGCGGATCGAGCCGGTCGCGGAGAGCTTCGGCGACCTCGACCCGAAGATCGACGGCCGCGAGGAGGTCGTCGAGGAGGGCATGAAGTTCACCGGCTTCCACCGGATCGAGAAGGACCTCTGGACCACCGGCGATATCAGCGCCGACGGGCCGATCGCCGACCAACTGCTCACCGACGTCAAGGCGATCGTCGCCAAGGCCAACGCCGAGAAGCTCACCCCGCTCCAGCTCGCCAACGGCGCGAAGGCGCTGCTGGACGAGGTCGCCAGCGGCAAGATCACCGGCGAGGAGGAGCGGTACTCGCACACCGACCTGTGGGACTTCAACGCCAACCTGGAGGGCTCGAAGGCCGCGATCGCGGCGCTGCGCCCGGCCCTGGAACAGCGCGCTCCCGAACTGGTCGCCCAGCTCGACTCCGAGTTCACCAACGTCCAAACGGTGCTCGACAAGCACCGTGACGGCGACGGCTGGAAGCTGCACACCGCGCTGAGCAGGACCGAGCTGAAGGAGCTGTCGGACGGCATCAACGCGCTGGCCGAGCCGGTCAGCAAGGTCGCCGCGGTCGTCGCCCGGTGACCTACGGTCCTGGTGAGCACACCGACGAGCAGAGAGGCTGACGGCATGAGCGAGCGCGGTGAGCGAATCATCGGGCGCGGCGCGAGCGGGCTGTCCCGGCGG
>NZ_SMKJ01000572.1:0-1512 GCF_004348615.1 Micromonospora sp. KC207 | reverse complement strand
CACCCCGAAAATCCAACAAAAACGACACCCGATTCGCCAGAACCGAATGCGCCACCCCCGTCGCCGAATGCGCCCCCACACCCACACCCGACGCCCTCAACAACTCCTGATAATCCGAACCCCCAACCCCCACGAACAAACCAACCCGACCACCAGCCAACTCCGACACCCGATGCCCAGAATCCTCCAACGCACCCCACACCACCTGCAAAAACAACCGCTGCTGCGGATCCATCAACTCCGCCTCAGCCGGCGAAATCCCAAAGAACCGACAATCGAAGTTCTCGACGCCAGGCATGAATCCGCCCCAACGCACCTGGTTCCGGCCGTCGCCGCCGTCCCATTCGCGCCAGTTCCAGCGGTCGGCGGGCACCTCGCCGACCAGCACCTCCCCGGAGCGCACCGCCCGCCAGAAGCCCTCGATGCCGCCACCGCCGGGGAACATCCCGGCCATCCCCACGATCGCCACCGGCTCGCCAGCGGACGACGGCCAGTTCACAGCGGAGGGAGCAGCGGTGGGGCGCGCTACGAGCCCGGCGACCGGCGCGGGCACGGGGGCCTGCGCAGCTACGGGACCGGCCGACGTAGGTGGCGCGGTGGTCGGCGGCACGGCGGAAGTCGCTCCGGTGCTGGCTGCCGTCGGCAGCTCGTAGCGGGCGGCCACGGTGTCGGTATGGGTGGTGACGACGAAATCGGCGAACGACAGGAGCGTCGGGTGGTCGTAGAAGACCGACGGAAGCAGCTCCAGGCCCCACCGGTCGTTGAGCCACGTCGCCAGCTCGGTGAACGTGATCGAGTCGAACCCGAACTCGGTCAGCTCGGCACCGACATCGACCTGGTCGACGGGGAGCCGCAGCACCTCGCCGACGCCCCGGGCGAGGTCGCGTCGTACCAGGTCGCGCAGGCGCGACAGGTTCACGGCCGCTGGCCGGTCCGCGACGTGCTCGGCCGACCGGGCCGTGCCCGGCACCGGGAGGGGAGCGGGCCCCGCGTCGACATGGCCGGCGGAGTTGTCAAGGGACTGTGCGGCGGTGGGCTGTGGCAGGCCGACCAGCTGCGCCGCCGACCCGAGGGCCGCCGGTACGCCGGCTGCGACGCCGTTGCGTGCCGCGACGGGCTGCGCGGATTCCGGTAACGCGTGCCGGCGCAAGATCTTGTCCCGGTCGCCCCTGAGGAGCAGCACATGGGTGGCGTCGCCGGTGATCGCGCCCGCGAGCAGCGCCAGCCCCTCCCGAGGCTCCAACGCCTCCAACCCACCCGTTCGCCGCATGTACCGCTCCGTCGCGGGATCCAACCCCATCCCACCACCACGCCACAACGGCCACGCCACCGACACCGACCGACCCGACCGACCCGACAACCCCGACCGCCACCACACCAACTCATCCAGAAAACGATTCGCGTACGCGTAATCGGACTGGCCGCGGTTACCAAGGGAGCCGGCCACGGAGGAGAAGGTGACGAAGAAGTCGAGCGGATCCGAAACAGTCAACTCGTCCAACCACACAGCAC
>NZ_SMKJ01000571.1:0-1535 GCF_004348615.1 Micromonospora sp. KC207 | reverse complement strand
GCCCCGCACCCGGCGGCGGTCCGCTGCAGGCGCTGCTGAACCGGGCCGCCGCGGCCCAGGTCACCGTCGACCGCCGGCCGCTGTCGGTCTATGACCAGATCGCCGGCACCGCACCGTTCACCACCGCACGCAGCTACCCGAAGGACACGACCTCGTGAGTGACCTCGTCGCCGACCGCATCCGGGCCACCGCCACCCGCCTCGGCCTGCCGCACCTGGCCCGCACCCTGGCGGACCTCACGGCCCGCGCCGACACTGAGGCCATGGGCTACCTGGACTTCCTCGACCTGGTCCTCGAAGAAGAACAAGCCGTCCGCGACGAGCGCCGCTTCCGCTCAGCGCTGCGCCTGTCGAAGCTGCCGCATCACAAGACCCTCGACGAATACGACTTCGCATTCCAACCCGACCTGGACCCACGCAAGATCCGAGACCTGGCCACCCTCGCGTTCGTGCAGGCCAAAGCCAACGTCGCCCTCCTCGGACCACCCGGAGTCGGGAAGACCCACATCGCCGTCGCCCTGGCCGTCGCCGCCTGCCGAGCCGGGTTCACCGTCTACTTCACCAGCCTCGACGACATGGTCCGCCACCTCACCGCCGCCGACGCCATCGGACGGCTGGCCCGCAAACTGCACACCTACCTACGCCCCAACATCCTGGTCATCGACGAGGTCGGCTACCAGCCCCTCGAACGCGCCCAAGCCAACCTCGTCTTCCAAGTGATCTCGAAGCGCTACGAGAAGGGCTCCACCCTGCTCACCTCGAACAAGAGCTTCGGCGAATGGGGTCAGGTCTTCGGCGACGAAGTCCTCGCCACCGCCATCCTCGACCGTCTCCTGCACCACTGCGACGTCGTCGCCATCAACGGACCCAGCTACCGACTCAAGAACCGCCTCACCGCCATCGACGGCCAAGCCAACGTCGCCTGAGCCCGGGCCAGGCCACGGTCATGCCTTCCGAGGACGAGGGCCTCGGATCCTGGAGAAGACCACCGCGTCAGCGCGACGACCGGGAAACGACAGGAAGCTGCGCAGCACGCCTTCCTGCTCGAAGGCAGCCGCGGTGAGAACCCGCCGGGACGCCTCGTTGTCCGGCTCCACCCACGCCTCCACCCGCTCCATGCCCGCGACGTCCAACGCCCACGACGACATCAGCCTCGCCGCACGAGTGGTGATTCCTCGCCGTCGCGCCGACGGGATGAGCCAGTAGCCGAGACCAGCCACCTCCGGCTGCGGCCGAAGCATGAGCACGACCGAACCGAGCCCTTGATCAGTTACCGCATCAGCGATCGCAAGCGAGACACCCTCACCGCTGGTGACTCGACTCCACTGCCGAGCGATGAACGCCCGCCCCGCATCGACCGAGAACACTCCCGGAACCGTCGTGGCCTCGACAATTCGCGGATCCTGGGCCGCGGCTCGAACACAGTCCAGATCATCCTCCCGCCAACGACGAAGACGAACAGCACCATCAGCAAGATCAACAGCAGGGTAGGTCAACGGCACCGAACCAAGCTACGCCACAACCCACCCCCGATAG
>NZ_SMKJ01000570.1:0-1538 GCF_004348615.1 Micromonospora sp. KC207 | reverse complement strand
GGCCCCTGCCCCGCGCCCGTCGGACCGTACCCAACCGTCGTCATCGCCACGTCCTCCCCGTAGACGCCCCGCCGCCCGACACCGGTGCGGTCCCGGGCGGCGGCCCGAAGGAACGTACCCGCATCGACGCGCTTTGTCTGCCCAATGTCCGACCCTGGCATGCCGGGTCAAGTCGCCGACGCCGACACGCACCGCACCCGGCTGCGCGCGCCGGATCGCCGCGCGCACTAGGGTTGTCAGGTGACCGACGAACCACCCCTGCGCCGTCGGGCCGCCGAAAGCCGAACGGGAAACGAGCCGCACCAATTGCCGTCGGCCGCGCCGGAGCCGGTGGACGCGGGGCCCGAACCGACCGCCGACGGGCCTGTGCCCCTGACCGCCCCCCGCGAGGGGACACCCGAGCCGGTGACGACCGTGGCCGGGCTCGCCACGGTCGTGGCCCGGTTCGCCGCCGGCACCGGCCCGGTCGCCCTGGACGCCGAACGCGCCTCCGGGTACCGCTACAGCCAGCGCGCGTACCTCGTCCAGCTGCGCCGGGCCGGGGCCGGCACCGCGCTGATCGACCCGCTGCCGCTGCCCGACCTGAGCACCCTGGACTCGGCCATCGCCGACGCCGAGTGGGTGCTGCACGCCGCCAGCCAGGACCTGCCGTGCCTGGCCGAGGTGGGGCTGCGCCCACGCCGGCTGTTCGACACGGAACTGGCCGCTCGGCTGGCGGGTTTTGAGCGGGTCGGGCTGGCCGCGCTGACCGAGCAGCTACTCGGCTTCAGCCTGGAGAAGCACCACTCGGCGGCGGACTGGTCGAGCCGGCCACTGCCGGAGTCGTGGCTCACGTACGCCGCGCTGGACGTGGAGCTGTTGACCGACCTGCGCGACGCGCTCGACGCGGAGCTGGCCCGCCAGGGCAAGTCGGCATGGGCGGCGGAGGAGTTCGCCGCGCTGGTGCACAGCGGTACCCGCCCGCCCCGGGTCCGGGCGGAGCCGTGGCGGCGTACCTCCGGCATCCACCGGGTGCGCGGGGCCCGCGCACAGGCCCGGGTCCGTTCCCTCTGGTACGCCCGCGACCAGATCGCCGCCCGCCGCGATGCCGCGCCGGGCCGGGTGCTGCCGGACTCGGCGATCGTGGCCGCCGCCGAGCTGGACCCGAAGGACGAGAAGACGCTGCTCACCCTGCCGGGCTTCGGCGGTCGGTCGGTGCGCCGGCTGGCCCGCACCTGGTTGGCGGCGCTGGACGACGCCCGGCAACTGCCCGAGGACGCGCTGCCGGTCACCCCGGCGGTGGAGGGTCCGCCCCCGCCGCACCGCTGGGCGGAGCGGGATCCGGTGGCCGCCGGCCGGCTGGCCCGGTGCCGGGAGGTGGTGGTCCGGGTCGCGGGCGAGCATGCCCTCCCTCCGGAGAACCTGATCGCCCCGGACTCGATCCGCCGGCTCGCCTGGGCCCCGCCGGAGGAGGTCACGGAGGTCACGGTCGCCGAGACGCTGCGGGGCTTCGGCGCCCGCGAGTGGCAGCTCGCCCTCCTGGTTCCCCACCTGACCCC
>NZ_SMKJ01000569.1:0-1553 GCF_004348615.1 Micromonospora sp. KC207 | reverse complement strand
CCCTGTCTGTCAGGGTGAGTTGAGGCCAGCGGTTCATAGCAAGTCCGCCGGACAGGGCGAGTTCAGGATCGAGAAGCGTTGAATACTGCTGTAGACGTCGTGACGGCCCAGGATGGGGTCATGAGTCGCAAGAAGGGCCCGCGTTCGGACGGGCCGCGTGCCCGCCGGTCGTTCACCCCGGGGCAGAAGCTGGAACTGCTCGCGGGCTACGAGCAGGCCGTCGCGGCCGGTGAGGGCGGGGCGTTCCTGCGGCGGGAGGGCTTGTACTCGTCGTTGATGTCGCAGTGGCGCCGGGCCCGTGACGCCGGCCTGTTGCAGGGCAAGCCGGCTGGGCAGACGGTCGGGAGGCCGTCGGCGGAGCAGGCGGAGATCGCCCGGCTGCGGCGGGAACTGGCGCAGGCGCAGGCGAAACTGGCGCGGACCGAGACGGCGTTGACGATCATGGGAAAAGCACGAGAGCTCTTGGAGGACATCTCCAGGAGCGAGCCGGACGGTCCGGACGTGTTCGGGCTCGGCAAGCGCTGATGGCCGCCTACCGGGAGTTGACCAGCACCGGCACCACGACCCGGGCCGCGGCGGCGATGACCGGGATCGCCCGGTCCAGCGCGGAGCGGGACCGGCGCCGGCCGACACCATCGCGGCCGGCTCGGCGGACGCCGGCGAACGCGCTCACCCCGAGCGAGCGCGGGCAGGTGCTGCGGCTGTTGAACAGCCCGGAGTTCGTCGACGCCGCTCCGGCTCAGATCTACGCGGCGTTGCTGGACCAGGGCGTCTACGTGGGCTCGATCGCCACCATGTATCGGCTCCTACGCGAAAACAAGCAGGTTCGCGAGCGTCGCCGGCAGGCCCGGCACCCAGCCAGGCAGCGTCCCGAGCTGATCGCCGACCGGCCGGGGCAGGTCTACACCTGGGACATCACGAAACTCGCCGGACCGGTCAAGGGCGTCTACTACGACGCCTACGTGATGATCGACATCTACTCCCGGTACATCGTCGGGGTCCGCGTGCACGCCCGCGAGTCCGGTCCGCTCGCCGAGTCGATGATGCGCGAGGTGTTCGGCGCCCACGGTGTCCCGCACATCGTGCACGCCGACCGGGGCACCTCGATGACCTCGAAATCGGTCGCTGACCTGCTCGAAGACCTTCAGGTGACCCGCTCGCACTCCCGGCCGAAGACCTCCAACGACAACCCGTACAGCGAGGCCTGGTTCAAGACGTTGAAGTACGCGCCGGTCTTCCCGCACCGGTTCGCGTCCCTGGCCCAGGCACGGGCGTTCATGGCCGAGTTCGTGACCTGGTACAACCACGCTCACCGGCACTCCGGGATCGGGTTGCACACCCCCGCCGACGTCCACCACGGCCGCCACCACGCCGTCCGCGCCAACCGCCAGGACACCCTCGCCACCGCGCGGGCGGCGCACCCGGAACGATTCGGCACCACCCAACCCCTACCCAAGATCCTCGACCTGCCCAACCAGGTCTGGATCAACAAACCCGAACCGGAACGACAGGCCGCTTAACTCCCGCTGGCCTCAATCCCTTGACACGTTCCG
>NZ_SMKJ01000568.1:0-1624 GCF_004348615.1 Micromonospora sp. KC207 | reverse complement strand
GCCCCACGGTGCCCTGAAAAGAGGCGATGGGCTGGCCATCGCTGGCATGCGCGGTCAGTCGTGCTGTCACTTCATGGTCCGTCGGCAGTGCAGCCGAAACTGCCTCAATCTCCAGGTGACCGCTGGGTGCAGCTAACCAAGGCGGCCCAGTGTAGGTGAGGTTCCGCGTAACCTCAGGCGGAAGGATCAGCCGCTCGGCACTGCCGAACCCGATGACCCGTCGCAAGACCGGTCGCAGGTCGGCGTGCTCGGGCCCAAGCGCATCGTCACTGATTGTTAAGCCCATCGGTGAGACGACATGTGCATGCGGGTGCTTCGCCTGGATCCGGTGCACAATCGCGTCGCCATCCACCACCGTCCTGACAGCCCAGTGAGGGTCCAGTGTGTCGGCGACGCGCGTAAGCGCTCGGGTTCGTGCGGTCAGATCGGCTAGTCCGCCCGCAAGGATCGCCTGCTCCTGCTGGAAGGCTTCGGCAGCTTCTCGAAGCTGATCCCTGTTGAAGTAATCCACAAGGTCGGCATGCCTGGCGAACCAGTTGTCGAGCTCGGCCCTCGCCAGAATGCGAATCTTGAGATTCAGGTGGTCCGCACCGAGTTCGTGGACGAATCGCTCCTCGCTGGGAGTCGGGTTCGTTGGAATTACCAAGATCCACTCGTGGGGTTGATGTGCCATGGCTTCGCGAAACGAGTTGACGATCTGTCTGCGCTGCGTTCGGCGTTCGGTTCCGAATCCGTCTCGGAAGTACTTTAGCTGGAAGATGCGGAGACGCTGTCCCTGTTGGACGACGACGTCACGACCGCCGTCGCCACCCCGACCGTCGTAAACCCGCACATTGTCGTCCGGGCCGCTGTACAGCCGACAGAGTAGAGCCTCGACCCGCCGATCGAACTCCGGCTGACTGAGGTGGTCCCAGTCGATAGAATTGGTGCCTCCCAATCGCCTCTCCGCCTTCTTCTCGCGCGCCAAGTGGGGTCACGGCACTGATCGTTGCGGGACCCGCAAGTGCAGCCAACCTCCAGTGGCCTAATGCCTACCAGGTGACCGGCGCTTTCGTCCAACATGCCCTGATCAGGTGCACTGCCATCGACATGAGAGGGCTTGGGCTTGGGCATCGCCTGCTCGTGGATCTTGTCGTCTCTGGGTGGGTGTCGTGTTGGTAGTGCCAGATCGGGCCGACATCGAAGAGCTGTCGGCTGAGCACGCCTTCGCGCTGTAGGTGGGGCCGCCGGGGCGGGGCTCGTCCGCCGGTCCGCCCCTGCTGTTGCTGGCGAGGCTCGGCATGCGGTTCCGGCGGCTGGGAAACGGCGACGTGGGCTCTGACGGCCTGCCGGCGAGTGCACCGTCTCGCAATGTGAGAAGCCCGAGCCGGCTGGCCAAGATTCTTCTGCCTGTGTCGGCCGGGATTCCGTGCTACTGGGTGCCAGTGCGGGTTGGCGGGTGCCATTGCGTCTGGTTGGGTCCGGGGAACGTTGCGATTGGCTGCTGGTGATGCTGGTTGACAGGGTGCTGCTGGCGGAGGCGTACTGGTACGCACGTGACCGCGTGGCGGTCTGCCCGCCGGGTTTCATCGGCCGGTCTGGTGACGCTTCTTCGGGAGCGCCGCCGGTCGTTCGGGGCTTGGGG